>CALZIC010000247.1 GCA_945787285.1 uncultured Desulfuromonadales bacterium | reverse complement strand
CGCATCGAGTTTGTAGTCATCGGCTCCGAGCAGGCTGATGGCTTCATTTTCGAGGGTGATTTCGTTGTGGGTCCCCTTGAAATCGTAACGCTGGGAAATTTCCTTGAGCGCCTGGTTGACGGCGTTGTCGATCTCCTGCATGTCGACCTTCGATACAACATCAAAACTGGGCATTTTCTTTTCTCCCCTTATATTTTCTGACGGGCTCAAAGAGCCCCACCGAATCAATGACTTATAACATGGTACCGCCCCGCAGGGGAAGACCCTGACGCGGGGCGTCATGAAACCAGCACAAAATTGTCGACGGCTCTGTCGAAACAGGGTCCCTGCAATCCGACAGCAGCCCTTTAGTACCCCATGGTTGAGGCACTCGGACGCAGCACTTCGACCCCTTGCGGAATTTCAAAAGTGAAAAGGTGGTCGGCGAGGCCGCGGTTCATCTTCACCTCGCGGAATTCGATGTTGGTCGAGTTGCCGCTCGGGTCGACCACGGTGCTCGAACGGAGGGGGAAGAATTTCCCCAAGCCGCCGTTTTGGCCATGGGCCTGCACCGCCTGTTGCACCACGACCAGGCGCATGCTCTGGATCATCGGCGAGGGGCGCCTCGGCTGCAGATCGAGGATGAAGTTACCCCCGGCGTCGGTCCGCGGCTCGGCCCAGCGGATGACGAAATCGCGGGACAGGTTCCCCAGCCCGGTCAGAAAGGTGAGAGGATCGTCGGGACGGGACTCGGCGGCGGCCTCGATATCGGACTCGATCACCTGCCGGTTATCCGGAATGTACACCCAGATGGTCCGGCCGTTGGAAACGAACTCCTGGGTCGTCGGCCGGGTGTATTCCCAGCGGAACAGGGCCTTGGGGTTTTGCCCGGCGGTGCTGCGATCAAACTTGACCATGACCTTGCCCTCCCCGCTCTGAATGCGGTCGAGGGAAGCGATGCGCGATTCCTGGAAAAACAGGGCTTCGAAATCGGCAATCGCCTGTGCTGGATCGGCGCTCGACTTGAAAGGACTTTCGAGGGCTGCAATCACCGCATCGAGCGGGACATCCTTCGCCTGCGCGGTAAAGACCGGCGACACCAAGAAAAGGCAGAGGGTCAAAAAAAGCAAACGTTTCATAAAACGACTCCATTTTTGTAACGATTAAGCATTTTGCCAAGAGAACCGAAGCGGTCGGTTCGCGATTTGCAGGTTTTTCAGTGAACCGGCGCTGGAGCCCAGGGAAAGCAATCACATCCGCGCCATGCTATCACCCCAGAATACCAGAAGGCCCCGATCGGACACCAGCCGAAACTCGGTCGCCATCGAGCGGGGTCCTGGATGACTGCTGCGGCAGAGCGCTGCGGGCGGAGCTCAGCGGAAATGATTGAACCCGGAGGCGCGGGCCGGACGACGTCCCCCTTGAGGATCGACAAGGACATACCCCGCACCGGCGGTGAGGATCCTGCCGACCCGGGTCAGCGCGACGCAGCTGGACCGGGCCAGCTCGGCCAGCGCCTCCTCCTTACCCGGCGGCACGGTGAACAGCAGTTCGTAGTCCTCCCCCCCGGACAGGGCCAGCTCCAGAAGTTCGGGGGCCTCGGCCAGGGTCCGCCGAAAGGGCTCTGAGAGGGGAAGCGCCGCTTCGCACACCTCGGCGCCCGCGGCCGAAGCCTGCAGAACATGGCCGAGGTCGGCGAGCAGGCCGTCGGAGAGATCGATCATCGACGAGGCGATGGCGGTCTCCGCCAGCCGGCGACCGAGCTCAACGCGGGCGGTGGGGTCGTGATGGCGGCCGGCCAGAAACGGCTCAGGCTCCTGTCCTTCCAGCAGCTGCCGGAGCCCCAGGGCGCTGTCTCCCAGCGTGCCCGAAACATAAATAGCGTCACCGACTCCTGCCCCCGAGCGGCGCAGCAGCTGCCCCTCGGGCACCGCCCCCTCGGCGGTAACCGAGATAAAGAGAGGGCCGGGGGAGCGGCAGGTGTCGCCGCCGACCAGGGTCGCGCCGTAGTCGCTGCAGCCCTGCAGAAAACCGCCGATAAAGGCATCGAGCTCTTCGACCGGCATCGACGCCGGAATGCCGAGGCCGAGGTAGAGGTGGCGGGGCTGCCCCCCCATGGCCGCGATATCGCTGACGTTCACCGAAACGCTCTTGCGTCCCAGCAATTCTGAAGAGGTCCAGGCACGGCGAAAGTGGACGTCTTCGATCAGCAGATCGGTGGAGGTCAGCAGCCGGTGACCGGGGGGCAGACTCAGAACGGCGCAGTCGTCGCCGATGCCGATTTCGACCCCTTCGGCCCCCGCGACCGAACGGCGGATGCGCTCGATAAAGCCGAATTCCCCGAGATCGGCTAGCTTCATCCGTCGGTCTCAAGCGCTGCCGCCAGAACGTCGTCCATGGTGCGGGCGACTACAAAGTCGACCTTCTTGCGCAGATGGGGGGGAATCTCCTCGAGATCCTTGGCGTTGCTGGCCGGTATGATGATGGTTTTGATATTGGCCCGCACCGCCGCCAGGGCTTTTTCCTTGAGCCCGCCGATGGGCAGGACCTTGCCGCGCAGGGTGATCTCGCCGGTCATGGCGACGTCCTTGCTGACCGGTCGTCCGGAGAGGGCCGAGATCAGCGCCGTAGCCATGGTCACGCCGGCGCTCGGCCCGTCCTTGGGGATCGCCCCGGCCGGGACATGAACGTGGATGCCGGTTTTATCGAAAAAGTCGACATCGATCTCGAGGGTTTCGGCATGGGCCCGCGCGTAGGAGAGGGCCGCCTGGGCACTCTCTTTCATAACATCGCCGACTCCCCCTTGCCCTTCATGGTATTGACCTCGACATAGAGGATCTCGCCGCCGACCTCGGTCCAGGCGAGCCCGGTGGCCACGCCGATTTCACTCTCGCGCAGCTCCTCTTCGGGAAGGTAGCGCGGCGGGCCGAGGAACCGGGGCACCGCCGTCTCAGAGACCATCACCGGCTTCTTCTTCCCATCGGCAAAGCGCCGGGCCACCTTGCGGCAGACCCCGCCCAGTTCGCGCTCGAGATTGCGCAGGCCCGCCTCGCGGGTGTATTCGGTGATGATCTTGAGGATGGCGTTCTGGGAGAAACGAACGTCCCCCTTTTTCAGGCCGTTCTCCTTCTGCTGGCGCGGGACCAGGTACTGTTTTGCGATCGACTGCTTCTCCTCGGCGGTATAACCGGAGAGACGGATCACCTCGAGTCGGTCCTTGAGAGCCGAAGGAATCGGGTCCATGACGTTGGCCGTGGCGATAAAGAGCACCTTCGACAGGTCAAAGGGGAGATTGATATAGTGATCGGAGAAGGCGTGATTCTGCTCGGGGTCGAGGAGCTCGAGCAGGGCAGCCGAGGGATCGCCGCGAAAGTCGGCGCCGATCTTGTCGAGTTCGTCGAGCATGAAGACCGGGTTGCAGGTGCCGGCCTGCTTGATCCCCTGCAGGACCCGCCCCGGCAAGGCGCCGACGTAAGTGCGGCGATGACCGCGGATCTCCGCTTCGTCGCGCACCCCGCCGAGGGAGATGCGCACGAACTTGCGCCCCAGAGCCCGGGCGATCGACTTGCCGAGGCTGGTCTTGCCGACCCCGGGGGGCCCGACAAAACAGAGGACCGGGCCCTTCATGTCCTTCTTGAGCTTGCGCACGGCGAGAAACTCAAGGATCCGCTCCTTGATCTTCTCCAGGTTGAAGTGGTCCTCGTCGAGGACGGCGCGGGCTTTTTTCAGGTCGAGGTTGTCGCGGGTGGTCTTCGACCAGGGCAGATCGACCAGCCAGTCCATGTAGGTGCGCAGCATCGAGTATTCGGCCGCCTCGGGATGCATGCTCTCCAGGCGCCGCAGCTGCTTGTCGGCTTCGGTGCGGGCCTCTTCGGGCAGCCCCGCCTTATCGAGCTTCTCGCGCAGTTCGGCAACGTCCTCGGCACGGGCATCGGCCTCGCCCAGCTCGGACTGAATGGCCCGCAGCTGCTCACGCAGAAAGTATTCGCGCTGGCTCTTGCCCATCTCCTCCTTGGCCTGACTCTGGATACGGTTCTGCACACTGGCCAGTTCCAGCTCCTTGGCCAGAATGTCCTTCACCCGTTGCAACCGCTCGAGCGGGTCTGTGATTTCGATCAGTTCCTGGGCCTGGGAGACCTTTAGCCCCACGTTGCTGGCGATCAGGTCGGCCAGGCTCCCCGGGTCCTCGATGTTGTCGAGCACCACGGAAACTTCCGGCGGGAAGGCCCGGCCAAGGCTGAGCATTTCGCTCAGTTGACCGCGCACCATCCGCATCAGCGCCTCGATTTCCAGGGAAATCTCGTCGACCCGCCCCTCCGGCACCCGCTCCACCGCCACGGCAAAATGCGGATCGGTGTCAAGAAAGGAGGTGAGGCGAGCCTTGGCCAGCCCCTGAACCAGTACCTTGACCCGGCCGTCGGGCAGCTTGAGCATGCGCATGATCATCGCCACCGTGCCGACCGTATAGATATCCCCGGACTCCGGGTCCTCGTTGACCATCTCCTTCTGGGCCGCCAGAAAAATCAGCCGGTCGCCGGCCAGTGCGGCCTCGACCGCGGAGATCGACTTGTCCCTGCCGACGAAGAGGGGAAGAATCATATAGGGGAATACAACCACATCCCTGACCGGCAAAAGGGGCAGCGACTCGGGGATCTGTATTTCTTTCATTTCCATCGGATTGTCCAAAAGTCCCTCCATAAAACGCGGGTCGTGCAGCACCGCAGCTGAAATGCCCTTGCGGGAAAAAGTCACGGAACCTAAAGGGCATCCGGATAGTGCCACAATACAAAAAGGCTCACTTAATGTCCAGAGGCGAAGGAGCCGCGGCATTGGAAAAACCTTGGCGGCCGATCAATTCCCGAATGATACAGTAAAAGGGCGACCCGCTCGGGTCGCCCTTTTTTTTGTACTGAACTTATATCGATTCCGAACTTACATCTGAGGGCCGGCCTTGGTGAAGTCGAAGTCGTCGTTTTCACTGGTGTACTTCTTGAAGTTCTCAATGAACATGCCGGCCAGCTTGTTGGCGGTGGCATCGAAAGCCGCCTTGTCTTCCCAGGAGTTGCGGGGCTTGAGCAGGGCGCTGTCGACTCCGGGCAGTTCGGTGGGAACGTTCAGTCGGAACCAGCGGGTCTCCTGGAATTCGGCCCTCTCGATGCTGCCGTCGAGGATGGCGTTGATGCAGGCGCGGGTTGCCTTGATGCTCATGCGCTTGCCGACCCCGTAGCCGCCGCCGGCCCAGCCGGTGTTGACCAGGTAGGCGTTAACGCCGTGCTTCTCCATCTTCTCGCCGAGCAGCTTGGCGTAGGCGGTGGGGTGCAGCGGCAGGAAGGCCTCGCCGAAGCAGGCCGAGAAGGTCGCCGAGGGCTCGGTGACGCCGCGTTCGGTGCCGGCGACCTTGGCGGTGTAGCCGGAGAGGAAGTAGTACATCGCCTGCTCTTTGGAGAGCTTGGAGACCGGGGGCAGCACGCCGAAGGCGTCGCAGGTCAAAAAGATGATGTTCTTCGGATGAGCGGCCTTGAGGGACGGCTCGTGGTTGTCGATGTGCTCGATGGGGTAGGAGACGCGGGTGTTCTCGGTCTTGGAGGCATCGTCATAGTCGATGACCCCCTCCTCGGATGCGACCAGGTTCTCGAGCAGGGCGTTGCGCTGAATGGCGCCGAAGATCTCCGGCTCGCTCTCGGAGGAGAGATTGATGCACTTGGCGTAGCAGCCCCCCTCGAAGTTGAAGATGCCGTCGTCGTCCCAGCCGTGCTCGTCATCGCCGATCAGCTTGCGGGCGGCGTCGGTCGAAAGGGTGGTCTTGCCGGTACCGGAGAGGCCGAAGAAGAGGCAGACGTCGCCGTCTTTGCCGACGTTGGCCGAGCAGTGCATGGAGAGGATCCCCTGCAGCGGCAGCCAGTAGTTCATCATGGTGAAGATGCCCTTTTTCATCTCACCGCCGTACCAGGTACCGCCGATGATGGCGACATTCTTCTCGATGTTGAAGACGACGAAGACCTCGGAGTTGAGACCGTGCTCTTCCCACTTCTTGTTGCTCAGGTTGCTGGCGTTATAAACGGTAAATCCCGGAGCGAAGTTTTTCAGGTCTTCTTCTCCGGGACGGATGAACATGTTCTTGACGAAGTGGGACTGCCAGGCGAACTCGGTGACGAAGCGGACCTGCTTGCGGGTCCTTTCGTTGGAACCGCAGAAGCCGTCGGTCACGTAGAGATCCTTGCCGGAGAGGTAATCGGTGACTTCGGCGTAGAGTTCGTCGAAGACCTCGGGGGCCATCGAAGCGTTGACCTTGCCCCAGGCGATATGCTCAGAAGAGGGACGCTGGTGAACGAAGTACTTGTCCTTGGGCGAGCGACCGGTAAACTTGCCGGTGTCCACCATCATGGTGCCGTTTTCGGAAATCCGGCCTTCACTGTTGGCGGTCTCAGCGGCAAAAAGCTCATCATAGCTGAGGTTATGATGAATTTTACCGATGCTTTTAAGACCCAAAGTCTCTGCGTCAAGTGCTGTCGAATCGCCCATTTTCTGTTCTCCTGTCAACCTTGTATATATGGTCTGGAAAAGAAAAGATTTCGGTAGCGGCCCCATCGCCGGACCGGGGCGGTTTGCCCCACTCCCCAATCACCGACTACCCTCTGGAAAACCCGTCCCATATGTTTATCAAAATTCCATACAGGGTAAGGTTTTACCTTCACTTTGAATATTCGGTCCTTTTACCAAATTTACGCAAAATAAAAAAGGAAAAAGTTTAACTACAGTGAGAATAAAAATTTCCCCGTCTAATGAAGCCGTGAGGCTCGAATTGAAACAGGGAAACATTATTTGCCTGGATCAAATTTTAGTTTGCTTTATCTATATTTAATCCTCTCAAACAACTATCTCATTAACACAAGCGCTGGCCTGTCTAAATCCTTACATCGGCCGTTTCCGGCTGTAGAGGACGCAACTTCGGTTCCGCCCCCCAGCCCGTCAGTTCCCCAACGATGCCATCGATAACGCGGTCAATGGCTCTGGAAACCGGCCGGGTCAAGTCCAGCCCCATCTCCATCGATCCGATCTGCACCCCCCAGATCACCATTTCGCCAGGCAGGTGGCCCTGCAGTTCGGCCACGGCAAGGAGGTCCTGCAATCCCATCTGATGCACCGAGAGTTTTCCGGCAAAAGCCCTGGGAACGTCCTCGCCGCTGAGGCGAAAAATCGCCCCCGGTTTGGTGCCCATATTCAAGGCATCGACGATCAGCAGACGGTCGACCCCCTCAAGCCGCGGCAGCAGGTCGAGACCGAGGGTCCCTCCATCGAGAAGAACCACATTGCCTTGGAACAGGTAGCGTTCGGAAAGAAGGTTGATGATCCACAAGGACTTCCATTAAAGATCCTCCGGTTCGATAAAGCGGTATCCGCTGAAAATTCCGCTGATGGTGCCGTTGCGCTCCTTCACATCCATCAACCAGGCGCTGTAGACGTGGTTGATGATGAAGCCGATCAGCAGCCACATCACCAGGTGATGGGTCAGGCGCAGCCACTGGGCGCCAAAAGCGAGGAGCGGGCCGAACAGACTGTCCCAGAATCCGCCGGGGGCCGCCTGAGCGTAGAGGGCGAAGCCGGAGACGATCTGAAACAAAAACAACAGAAAAATGCCCATGTAGGCCACCGCGGCCACCGGGTTGTGACCGGCTTCGTAGGAGATCTGCTTGCCGGTAAAGGTGTAGTAGCGCAGCATCTTGATGAAATTTTTGCGCCCCCGCTCGGTCAGCCAGGGGAAAAACGCCCGCCAGGAGGCGTGGCTGTTGCCGAGGAACATCCAGACGATCCGCACCAACACCGACAGGGCAAAGAGATAGGCGAAGGCGAAATGGATGAAGCGGTTCCAGCCCATGATGTACTGGGCCGTATCGCTTGCGGTATAGAAAGGATGACCGATATAGAAGCCGGTCACCGAAAGGACCACCACGCAGAGCACATTGATCCAATGGGTGATGCGCACCGGCCATTGCCACACATAATGTATTTCGAGCATAGATGCCTCCAAAATCGGTGATTAGTGATTGGTGATTGGCCAAAGCCTTTGACCTTTACTGATCACTAACCACCGATCACCAATCACTGCCTTTACAACGCCCTGACCCGGATGATCTCCGAACCCCGGCCGTCGAGCACGTGGACCGCGCAGGCCAGGCAGGGGTCGAAGGAATGGATCGTGCGCAGAATCTCCAGCGGCTTTTCCGGGTCGGCGATCGGGGTGCCGACCAGGGCCGCCTCGTAGGGGCCCATCTGCCCCAGGGCGTCGCGGGGGCCGGCGTTCCAGGTCGAGGGAACGACCGCCTGGAAGTTGAGGATTCGCCCCTTTTCGATACGGATCCAGTGGCCGAGAGCGCCGCGAGGCGCCTCGTGAAACCCGAACCCGCGTGCTTCTGTCGGCCAGGTGGCCGGGTCCCACTTCTCGCCGTTGTGCACTTCGAGGATGCCGCGCCCCATGTTGTCGGCCAGCTGCTGCAGCCACCCTTCGGTCTTGCGCGACAGCAGCAACGTCTCGATGCCGCGGGCAGCGGTGCGGCCGAGGGTGGAGAAGAGCGCTTCGGGGCCGACGCCGAGTTTGCCGAGCACGAAGTTGGTGATCTCCTGCACCTCCTGGTGCCCCTTGGCGTAGGAGAGGACCATCCGCGCCAGCGGACCGACCTCCATCGGCTGATCGTTGTAGCGCGGCGCCTTGACCCAGGAATACTTGTCCTCGGTGTCGAGCCACTGGTAGGGGGGCTTGGGGCCGGTATAGTTGTGG
>CALZIC010000246.1 GCA_945787285.1 uncultured Desulfuromonadales bacterium | reverse complement strand
AACGCCTCTTCGAGCTCTCGGCCTGGCAGGTGCTGGAGATCGGCAAGCAGTGGGACCAGGCCTACGGCGACGAGACCGAGGCGATCGATTTTCTGGAGAACTACCCCCCCGAGATGATCCGGCTCGGCAAGGTGCAGCGGCTGGGCTGCCTGCCCGGCGAAGAGAACAGCTACTTCTACGAGCCCAAGGGGGTCGCCGCGGTCATCGCCCCCTGGAACTTCCCCCTGGCCATCAGCTGCGGCATGACGGCGGCGGCCATCGTGGCCGGAAACCCGGTGGTCTTCAAGCCGTCGAACCTCACTCCGGTGATCGGCCACCAGCTGGTCGAGATCTTCGCCGAGGCCGGCCTGCCCCCCGGTGTCTTCAACTACCTGCCGGGGGCGAGCGGCACCATGGGGGACACCCTGGTCGGCCACCCCGACATCAGCCTGATCGCCTTTACCGGCTCGCTCGAGGTCGGTCTGCACATCGTCGAGCAGGCGGCCAAGGTTCACCCGGGCCAGGCCCAGGTGAAAAAGGTGATCGCCGAGATGGGCGGGAAAAACGCCATGATCATCGACGACGACGCCGACATCGACGAGGCGATCCCCAACGTCCTCGCCTCGGCGTTCGCCTTCCAGGGGCAGAAATGCTCGGCCTGCTCGCGGGTCATCGTACTCGATGAAATCCACGACCTGTTCGTCGAGCGCCTGGTCGAAGCGGCCCGGGCCCTTTCCGTCGGTCCGCCGGAAAACCCGGCCTACACCCTGGGGGCGGTCTGCGAAGAGAAGGCCGTCGAACGAATCCGCTCCTACATCGCGCTCGGCAAGCAGGAGGGCACCCTCCTCTACCAGGGCGAGGTCCCCGAAACAGCCGGCTACTACGTGCCGATCACCATCATCGGCGGCATCACCCCAGACCACCGGCTGGCCAACGAGGAGATTTTCGGCCCGGTGCTCGCGGTCATGAAAGCCAGGGATTTCGACCAGGCCCTCGATTGGGCCAACGCGCCCCCCTTCGCCCTCACCGGCGGGATATTCAGCCGCAGCCCCGACCACCTGCTGCGGGCCAGCCGGGAGTTCCGGGTCGGCAACCTCTACCTCAACCGCTCGATCACCGGCGCCCTGGTCGGACGGCAGCCCTTCGGCGGCAGCTACATGTCCGGCCTCGGCACCAAGGCCGGCGGCCCCGACTACCTGCTGCACTTCATGGATCCGCGCTGCGTTATGGAAAATACCATGCGGCGTGGGTTTGCACCTACAAGTGAAAAATAGCCATCAGCATTCAGCTATCAGCGGTCAGCTAGAGGCCTTAAACTGAATGCTGAATGCTGATGGCTGAGAGCTAAAATGCGTCCAGCTTTTCAAAGGGAGACAACGCCATGACCCCAACCATCCCCCCCTACACCCCCCCCGACTTCACGGCGGCGCCCCTTTCCCAAGCTCCGGCCGCCCGCACCGAGCCGGCGCCGGCCGACGGGGTGGTCCCGGACAACTACCACGGCACCTCCAACCACCCCGAATACATCCACCTCGGAAACGGAAAATGGATCCTCGCTCCCGAAAGCCGTATGGATTCGGTGCTGGTGCTCAAGGGCGATGCCCTCGAAGTGGTCGAGGCCAGAAGGGTCAGGCAGGGGCAAGCGGTTGTGGTCGGCCGCACCGAAGATGGCGAGGAGGGGATCTACGTCCATACCGAAGGGTTCGCCGTCGCTGTCGAAGAGGAGGCCGACAAGTTCGCCTTCCGTACCCGCGGCACCCGGGAAACCCCCTTTTCCCGCTCCTACGACGAACTCTACCAGGTGCTGCGCCACGACCGCGACCACGGCTACATCGTCTGGGTCCTCGGCCCGGCGGTCGCCTTTGACAAAGACAGCCGCATCGCCATGCAGGGGCTGATCGAAAACGGCTACTGCCATGCCCTGCTGGCCGGCAACGCCCTGGCCACCCACGACCTGGAAGCTGCCCGCTTCGGCACCGGGCTCGGACAGGACATCTATTCCCAGCACCTGCGCCCGCTGGGGCACTACAACCACCTCGACCTGCTCAACGAGGTACGCCGCTGCGGTTCGATCCCCAACGCCATTCGGGAACTCGGCATCGACAACGGCATCATCTACGCCTGCGAAAAATACGCGGTCCCCTACGTGCTGGCCGGGTCGATCCGAGACGACGGCCCGCTGCCCGAGGTGATCGGCGACGTCTACCAGGCCCAGGACGCCATGCGCGTCCATGCCCGAAAGGCCACCACGGTGATCACCCTGGCCACCCAGCTTCATTCCATCGCCTTCGGCAACATGGTCGCCAGCTACCGGATCATGGAAGACGGTCACATTCGGCCGGTCTTTTTCTTCATCGTCGACATGACCGAGTTCAGCGCCGACAAACTGGCCAACCGGGGGTCGGCCCAGGCTGTGGCCTTTCTTACCAACGCCCAGGATTTCATGGTCAACTTGTGGAACAATCTGAAGGGGTGAACTGACGATGGACAAACGGGTACGCATCATCGGCATACCGCTCGATCTGGGACAGGCCAAGAGAGGGGTCAACATGGGACCGGCCGCGCTGCGCTATGCCGGGCTGGCCGATCGCCTGGCCGGACTCGGTTATGCGGTCAGGGACTCGGGCGACCTCGCCGTGCCGATCCGCGAATCGCTGTGCGACCAGAGCGGCTGCGATTTTCTTCCGGCCATTCGCGAGGTCAATCAGGCGGCCTACGAAGCGGGCAGAGAGGCCATTGAAGACGGCGACATCCCTGTTTTCCTCGGCGGCGACCATTCCCTGGCCATCGGCACCATCGGCGGCATTACCCACCGGGAACCGGCCGGGGTGATCTGGATTGACGCCCACGGTGATTTCAACACCCCCCAGACCACCCCCAGCGGAAACATCCACGGTATGCCCCTGGCCACCCTCGTCGGCGACGGCTACCCCGAACTGGTCGATGTCGGTCGTATTGGAACCAAAATCGATCCGAGGGATGTGGTACTGATCGGCATCCGCGACCTCGACAACCGCGAGCGTAATCGTCTGAACTCCAGCGGCATCAAGGTCTACACCATGCGAGATATCGACGAGCGCGGTATAAGCGAAATCGTTCATAAAGCGCTGGTGCGCCTTGAACATCGTAAGCGCATCCACGTCAGCCTCGACGTCGACAGCCTCGACCCGATGGTGGCCCCAGGGGTCGGCACCGCCATCCCGGGGGGGCTCACCTACCGCGAAGCCCAGCTGATCATGGAAATTATCGCCGATACCGGAAGGCTCTCGTCACTCGATATGGTTGAAATCAATCCGATCCTCGACGAGCGCAACAAGACGGCGCAAGTAACGGTGGAGCTTGCAGCATCGCTGTTCGGCAAGAGCATACTGTAGCGGCGCTCGTTATTCTTTTCTTGCCAACAGCCCGTCAACCGACCATCTGCCGCCGCCCCGGATCATCAGGGCCAAGGCGATGGCAATGGCCAGCAGGTGATATTCAAACCCTTCCCCGGCCTGCTTGCCAAACCAGTTCATGAAAAATCCATGCTTCAGGTGCACCATGCCTGCCGCCCCGGCCATCACCGCGGCAATTCCCAGGGCGCAGAGGCGGGTCAAAAAACCGCAAATCAACCCGAGGGCCCCGAGCGATTCGGCGGCAATCACCAGCAGGGCGATGATAAACGGGAAGCCCATGTTTTCGGTAAAATGGTGCATGGTTCCGGCGAATCCGTGGCCGCCGAACCAGCCGAAAACCTTCTGCGCCCCGTGGGGCAGAAAAACGATACCGAGCATCACCCGAAGCACCAGGCTGGAGATATCATTGTCGGTCAGGAAAAACTTTCTGATCATGACGGCAACCTCGCTTTTGAAGGATTGTTGCGAACGAGTCATAGCAAAGCCGTCTCATGAGACGACAGAATCTGATTTCATGCTACCACCGCCCCGGGTGCTGTCAATCAAAGCGCCGCCCAATACCGTTGGGTGCAGGCTTTTCTTGCTGAGCAGGCCTATGAACGATATCGAGTCTGAGAAAAACAGAGCGCTTGAAGAACATCATGCAAAGTTCAGTTGTTCACACGACACGCAGCAGCTTCGCAAGAGGATCGTTGCGGGTGGCAGCGAGCAGTATGTCTTGCAATGCCTGACCTGCGGCTGGGCGGCGTGCCAGCCGATAAAAAAGGAAAAAGCGTTCCAGATCAACGGCGGAGAGGACTTCACTCCCTACGATGAAACACTCCACGAACAATGGAACGCCCGAAAAAACGAAGAAAAGAACAGGATCGATCGGGAATACAACGCAAAACGGGCAAAAAAAGAAACGGAATCGTATAAAAACTACTCGAAATACCTGAAATCGCAAGAGTGGAAACGCAAGCGGGAAAAAGTCATCGCCCGCGCCAATGGCCTGTGTGAAGGCTGCCTTGAAAACCCCGCCGAGGTTGTGCACCACTTAAACTATGACCATGTGGGCTCGGAGTTTCTTTTCGAACTGGTGGCCCTTTGTGAGCTCTGCCACAACAGGCTGCATGACAACAAGGGTTCCAACGGTGGGTGATTCGAAACAACGAAGCGGATGTCAAACAATGAAAAAACAGCTAAGATATCAATTTGTGGCTTAAAAGCCCTGCATTTCGAATGGCAAAAGGATTGAACGCAACAGAAAGGTCTTATGAAACCGAACA
>CALZIC010000245.1 GCA_945787285.1 uncultured Desulfuromonadales bacterium | reverse complement strand
CGGTTTTCCTAGCCACGAAACACGGCCCAGATTTTCGGGCTGCTCCATTGGTTAAGAACACAGAATATCCGTAACAGAAATGCCCCGCAGGGGAAGCCAGTTTTTGCTTACTTTTTGTTGGCGCCTGGACAAAAAGTAAGGCGTCTGGCGGGACGCGACCCGCCGTATATGGTCTCCCCCCTTTTTGCAAGGACTTTGTGAGAAATGACAGGGACAGGATTGCTACCGTATATCCGGCCTCTTTTTGAGAGAAACTCAATCTCTCGGGCCTCAATGATTTTCGCGCGCATCGTCCTTATCGGTTTTTCGGGTTTGAAAACCGCGGCGGGTCTCAGGTTTTCGATACGCCGGTCTGACCTGTTTCGTCATTGCTCGTCACAGAGCCTTCGCAATTTCTGGTGGGGAAACTCCCTTCTTGTTTTCAGCGGATTGGGCTAATAAGCCAATTTCTCTGAAGCGGGCTGATAACAGGTGTTGTTTCTCAAGATGGCCCAACCAATACGCGCCATCTTGTTCGCCATAGCCACGACGGCTTTGTTCCAACCACGTTCGTCACTGATTCGGTTGATCCATCGGCTCAAAGGATCATCTTTTCCGGTGGCCTGAACGACGACAGCACGGGCACCATGGACCAGTAGGCTACGGAGATAACGATCCCCCCGTTTGCTGATGCCAAGCAGAACATTCTTGCCGCCACTGCTGTGCTGGCGTGGAACCAGTCCCAAAGATGCAGCGGCATCCCGACCATGGGCATAGGCGCGGCCGTCGCCGATAGCGCTCCGGAAGGCACTGGATACGATAGGACCAAAACCTGGAATTGTCTGCAGACGCTGGCAAGGATCATCTTGCTTACTCAAAAGTTCCAGCTCGTGCGTGTAGAACGCGATATGTCCGTCAAGTTCGGCAAGCTGTTCATAGCGCCGCGCCAACAGGTTTCGGAAGCGATCACTCAACCCGTTTTCCGCATCCTCCAGCAGTTCGGGGATACTCCTGCGTAAGGTGGCGAGCCCTTTGGGGAGAACAATGCCGTATTCACCTAGCAACCCTCGCGTTGAGTTGCTTAGGGCGGTCCGATCTTTAACGCATTTGGAACGCATCCGGTGAAGGGCCTGCATGTCTTGTTCTTCCACCGTTTTGATCGCAACAAATGGCATGGATGGACGGGTCGCAGCCTCGGCAATGGCACGAGCATCGTTGTAGTCGTTCTTGTTGCCCCGCAGATAGGGCTTTACGTATTGAGGCGGTATCAGCTTCACGTCATGACCCAAGGCACGCAATTCCCGCCCCCAGTAATGGGAGCTTGCACAAGCCTCCACGCCAATCCGGCAGGGCGGCAACTGGGTAAAGAACTGAAGGACTTGATTACGCCGGAGCATACGCTTTTTAACCTCTTTGAAGTGCTCATTGAAGCACGCAACATGAAAGACACTTTTTGCCAAGTCCAGGCCAACGGTGATAATATTCATCTTGGTCTCCTCTCGCTACTCGCTGATGGAAAGCTGCCCACTCCATCATGGCGCATTGACGCCGATTAGCTAGCGGGGGGAGACCATTTCATCAGTTTCGTTCCCGTCCAGCGGAGATGGCATTGGAGGCCAGCGGCATATCGTCGCAGAAGCCTTCGACCCGCTCGGGGAAGATGCCATTGCCCTGAAGCAGGGGGGACTCCCGCTGTTGTCAGCAGCGCCGTCCGAACCCCTGTGGCCAGGGCCCCCGCGAAAAAGGGTCTGCCGATGCAGGCCCTTTGGGGTATTCAGAACATGCGCGGATCAGTCGCGCAGTTCGCGCCGGTTCTCACGCTGCTGGCGGCCATACGCCCGGTAATCCCGCCTTTTTTCCTGGCGGAACTCGCGCCGGTCGTCGGCGCGGTCCTTGAGAGCCTCCCTATTATCCTCGCGCATTTGCTGGCGCGCCTCGCCGCGCTCTGCCCGGGTCTCCGCCTCTTTGAGGTCCTGCCGATATTCCTGCCTGTCCTTTCGGAACTCCCTATGGTCTTCACGCCTCTCCTCCTTATAGTCCCGGCGATCCTCACGCCGGTCCTGCTTGAACTCCCGGTGAGTCTGACGCTTTTCAGACCGATATTCCCTGCGCTCATCGCGTGTTGGTTCAGCCCACGACAGCCCCGGCAGCGCAAGGGCCGAAATCAGGGCGGCGGACGCAATGGCCCATAGACTCGATTTCATAATCCTCCTCCTTCGGTTGGTGATTCCGTGACAGACAAAGACTGGCTAGCGATTGTTGAACGGCAATGTTCATGCCCGGGCTGAGCGCTGCGCTGTTTAGACCTGTCGCACCTGGGGGCCCGGAACAAGGGGAAAACCCCTTTGCCCAGGGGATCAGCCCCCATCGCCCCTGCCGGCCCAGAGGGCCTCGATCGCATCCATCTCGTCTTCGGAGAAGCCGAAATAGTGGGCCAGCTCATGGACGATGGTTTCGAAAATCACCTTCGGAAGGGGCTCTCCGGTCTCCAGGGCATAGGCCTCCACCGCTTTCTGGTAGACGGTGATCACGTCGGGGGCACACTGGCCGTAGTGAAGGTCGCGCTCAGGCAGGGGCCATCCCTGGTAGTCCCCCAAAAGGTCGAGGGGGCTTTCAAACCCCATGGCGGTCAGGGTCTGAGGCGAGGCCCAGTCCTCCACCTGAAACACCAGGTTCTCGATACGGCTGCGGAGCTCCTCGGGGATCGCCTCGACCGCCCGCTCGACCTCAAGCTCAAACGACTCACTCGTCATGTATCACCTTTGCCCGTTGAATTCGTCCAGCCCGGTGCCGTCTCGGGACGGATATCCGGGATGGCCTCCCGGTGGCCGGGTCGCGGTATTGCGAAGGACGCTCTTTTCACCCCGCAGGCGCCCAGCAGGCCGACCAATGCCCCCACGGCATGAGCCATCGGCAGGGGAATAAAGGTTTGCCCCGGCATGGCCGTGCTCAGACTGCTGCCGCTGAAGACCTCCCAGGCGATTTTCCCGCCGAAAACCGCCAGCGCCAGCAGGCAGAACAGCCGCCAGGCCCCCCGCTCCGACGTCCCCAGACAGCAGAGGAAAACGATCTCGGCGCTGACAAGCCCCGAAAGCCCCCCATAAAATGCGATTTCCGGCAGAAGAATCAGGACAGACAGGCTGATCGCCAAAGCCGATGCGACGAGGAGCAGGGGAAACCCGCGATACCCCCTCAGCTCGATGATCCCGCCGGCCAGGGCCGCCGCCAGCAGGTTGAGCGCAAGGTGCCAGGGGGAATAGTGAACCAGGTGGCCTGTCACCAGGCGCCACAGCTCGCCGTCAAGGACCGCCAGCCGGTCGTAGATCAGCAGCTCCGCCACCCCCGGCAGCAGGAAGGCCGCCGCCGCACCGCCTGCCAAAACAGCCGTCCACCCTGGCAATCGCGCCCTCAGGTTCTGCATCGACGACCGATCCACCAGCACGCCCCGCCAAGAGCCACCAGAATCCCCAGGCTCAGCCCGTCGATGCTGCCTCCGCCACTGTACCCGGGCCGGTGGACAACCCTCACCTCCTCGGGCTGGGTGCGGACCTTCTCCTGAAAAAACTCCAGCTGCTGGCGCAAATTGCCGACCAGATCCTCCGAGGCGTCATGAAAACCGCGCAGCGAATCGAGCCGCAACTGCTCCTCCACGTTGACCAGCGTCGCCGTCCCCTTGACGCGGCTCAGCCCCGGAGCCCGGAAAAGCATCCTGCGGCTGGGGATATCGTAAACCGCCGCATCGAGCATGGTGCTGGTATCGTTCTTCTCCCCCTTGACGAGGTACGCCCCCACCAGGGTCCAGTAACTCAGCGAGAGGATCCCCTCGTCGGTGTGCTGCACCTGGTCGTAGGAAAGCAGGGCGATGACATCGACCCCGTACATGGTGCGAACCTGGTCGAGGTTGGAAAAACTCCCGCCGGGGACGAGGTAGGGTGAGGGGATCAGCTCGATCGTCTTGACAAAGGGGTAGCTCCTGAACTCTGCGCTCACCTTCTGCATCAGGTCCATCTTGTCCTTTTCACTCAAATGGAACCGGGCAAAACGGCTCTCCTCAGGCACAAAGGCCACACCGACCCGAAGCGGCAGGTTGAGGGTCGGAATGGAAGGTTCTTCGACCTTTTCCGCTTTGTGCGGGTAGAGGTACTGCACGACGCTGCTCGCCTGGTGGGTGCTTTTGACCGCACAACCGGCCATCATCCAGGCGAGCGCCACCAGTACCACAGAACCAATCATCGAGCGTGTCCCGATCCTCCTTGCACGGCCCTTCGGCATGGCAGCCTCCTTGTGATAAACCCCACCGGAAATGTTGAAGACAAACCCCTGACCCGGCTTTTATTATACTGGCCTGCGGCCTCATTTCAACGCGCGCCCATTCCCGAATATCCAGGTATTTTTCTGCGCCCGAAAAGCGCCATGCCCAGGTGGTATAATGAAATAAAGCCCCAAGGAGCAGAGGATGGATAACCAACCCGAGAAAGACAACCCGCATCACCGAAGGAAACGTCAATGAAAAGAGTTCTCAGCCTTATCTGCCTGCTTCCGCTTGTGACCCTTTGCGGATGCGGTTCCTCGAAAAGCCCGGTTCTCTACCCCAATTACCACCTGACCACGGTCGGCAGAGAAGCGGCTCAAACCGATATCGACTGGTGCATGCAACAGGCCTACGCAAGCGGTGCCGATGAGGGCAAG
>CALZIC010000244.1 GCA_945787285.1 uncultured Desulfuromonadales bacterium | reverse complement strand
GTAATCACAGCCGGCCCGCGGAGCCAGCCATTCGCAGTCGGAAATAAACAACACACAGGGCGCCTCATGAATAGCACAGTCGAAGGCCTCGACCAGCTCAGGCCCTTTGCCGAGCATCTCCTGCCCGGAAATGTAAACGAAGGAGACACCGGCCTCCTTGGCGCACGCCTCGGCCAGCATGGTGATGCCGGTCCCCAGCGGACCCCACATCATGACCCCGGCAGGAATGCCGAGGTTGTGGACCTTCATCATCTCGGGCTTTTTCAGCGGAAGACAGACCATCTCCTTGAGGGTTTCCTTGACATCGGCATAACCGCCGATGTCGTCCCAGCCCAGAACCGGATCACGTACTTCGTAAAAGATATTCTGAAGTTTTCGATGCATTATTTCTGCTACTCCCGATGGCTATGGTTGATTCGATTCATTCTGCAGGCGCCCCGTCCGATCGATGTGGACCGTCCCGCCAGCCTCTCAAAATGCAGCAACATCCGTGCCACCCTGACCGTCTCAGAAGAAGCCGCCACGCTTTTTGTCCGGCCGCCACCTGGCCCACACACAGCATAGAGGTGGACACGGCCCTTTGGACAGCCATATTCGCCTGGGATGGGGGGGCCCTGCTGGAAAGAAAAAGTAATTAACGCTAGGAACGCTGGGGGGATGAAAGGCGCTTTCAGCGACGCAGGTCGCTGGAAAGGGGGCAGGTGCTGCACGGATGCTGTCAGGAAGTCGTCATCACTGAGTTGTGGAGCCAGACTCCGGAGCCTGGGGGCGGGTTCCACGCTCGAAGGAACCGCCCCCTGACTCCTGAAGTTCCTACAGATCGTTGAGAAGGCGGTAGATCTTCTGTTCCAACTCCCAGACGGAAGCCGCGAGGTCCTCATCTCCCTGCTCGGCAAGGAGCAGCCGCGCTCTGTCGAGTTGGCCGTGGGCCTTGAGCAGAACCGGCGTCAACTCGCTTTCGAGCCGGATGCGGGCAATCTCGCCTACCGACTCCTGAAGCGCGGCCATCTCGAGGGACGCCTTCCGCACTTCTCTGGCCTCGGCGCTCTGCGCATCGAGGGAACCGAGAGCTTCGGTGACATCGCTGACCAGCTCTCTGTAACGTTCCGATATCGTCATGGGACAGTCTCCTTTATTGCATAGTGCCCCACAGTTGGGGGCAACTTGTCGATGCTGTAAAAAACTGTCATTCTAGTCAAATCCCTCCACGAAAACAACGAAAACATCGCGACATCCGGCAGAAAAAACGTTGACTCACCCTATCGCTTCTGGTAGCTTGAGCCCTTATAAAATAGAGATATTCGCCCTAGGGGAGTTTTACACTGAGAGTCCTGCCATGCAGGATGACCCTTCGAACCTGATCCGGATCATACCGGCGTAGGGAAGCGGCGCCAACCGGGAAACCTCCCGGAAACAGGCCGCCTTCCGCGGCCTTTTTACGTTTCCCTGAATCCGTAAGCTCTGGCCGGGCAATAGCGCAAGTCATTGACCTGCCTAAGTGATCAAAAAATCGCCGACGAACCTAAGGGTGCGACTCAGATCTTTTGAAACACTTATTCAGGCCAAGCACTTACACTCTTTTTCCACCCCGAACTCACGGATCCAGGGTATATGCATATTCAACTCAACGAACGAACCATAGAGATCGACGCCGGAACAACCCTTTACCGAGTCCGCAAGGAGTTCAGAGCCGATGCGGACCTGGTGATCCACAACGGCTTTCCGGCCACCAAGGACGTTCCGCTTGAAGACGGCGACCGGGTCGTGCTGATCCGCCGCGGCGAGCAACCCGCCGCGCAAGAGCTTGAAGCGCTGATGGCCGCCCGCCACACCCCCGGAGTCCACGAAAAAATCAAGCAGGCGACCGTGGGCATTGCCGGCTGCGGCGGGCTCGGATCCTCGATCGCTGTCGCCCTGGCCCGAGTTGGCGTCGGCCGCCTGATCCTAGCCGACTTCGACGTCGTCGAACCGTCGAACCTGAACCGGCAGCAGTATTTCATCGACCAGATCGGCCTGCTCAAGGTGGAAGCCCTGCGCCAGAACCTGGCCCGCATCAACCCCTACGTCGAGGTAACGGCCTGTCCTGACCGCCTGACCCCCGCCAACATCCCCGAGCTTTTCCAGGACGTCGATGTCATGGTCGAGGCATTCGATGCCGCCGACCAGAAGGCGATGCTGGCGCAGACCTTTCTTACCAGGGTGACCGGCAAACCGCTGGTGGCCGCTTCGGGGATGGCCGGATTCGGTCCGTCCAACACCATCATCACCCGCCGGGCCGCCACCAACTTCTACCTGACCGGCGACGGCGAAACCGCGGCCCGTCCCGGCGAAGGGCTGATGGCCCCGCGGGTGGGCATCGCCGCCCACCACCAGGCCAACGCCGTACTCAGACTGCTGCTGGGCGAATCCCCAGCGTAACCCGAGGCAATGGACATTATGAAGATCACCATCAACGGCAAGGAAAAATCGTTCTCCACCCCCCTGAAAATAGACGAGCTGCTCGAAGCGCTTGAGCTCGACGGCGACCGGGTCGCCGTCGAACACAACCTGAACATTGTCACCAAAGAGTTCTTTGCCGAGACCCCCGTGCTAGACGGCGACAGCATCGAAATCGTCCAGTTTGTCGGGGGAGGGTAAAAGGCAGAAGGCAGAAGACAGAAGACAGAAGACAGAAGACAGAAGCCAGAATTAAACCAAGGGCTTGATTTATAAAACTCACCATTCTGAATCCTGGATTCTGACTCCTGGATTCTTCAAAAAAGAGGTCAACAAATGGACGAACTGGTCATCGCCGGACGCAGCTTCACTTCCCGCCTGCTGGTCGGAACCGGCAAATTCGCATCGAATCAGCAGATGGTCGACGCCATGGAAGGATCGGGCGCTGAGATCGTTACCGTCGCGCTGCGCCGGGTCGACATCGAAAACCCCGACGACAGCATGCTCAGCCATATCGACCGCAACCGCTACCTGCTTCTTCCCAATACCAGCGGCGCCCGCGACGCCGACGAGGCAGTGCGCCTGGCCCGCCTGGCCCGGGCCGCAGGGTGTGAGCCCTGGGTCAAGCTGGAAGTCACCCCTGATCCCTACTACCTCCTCCCCGACCCGATCGAAACGCTCAAGGCTGCCGAGATACTGGTCAAGGAAGGATTTACGGTGCTCCCCTATATCAATGCCGACCCGGTTCTGGCCAAGCACCTGCAGGAAGTCGGCACCGCAACGGTCATGCCCCTGGGCGCCCCGATCGGCACCAACAAGGGAGTCCGCACCGCCGACAGCATCGCCATCATCATCGAGCAGGCCACCGTTCCGGTCATCGTCGATGCTGGACTGGGAGCTCCTTCGCACGCCGCCCTGGCGATGGAAATGGGTGCCGACGCGGTCCTGGTCAACACCGCCCTTGCGGTGACTCCCAACCCCGGACAGATGGGAGCAGCGTTCAAAAAAGGGGTCGAAGCAGGACGCGAGGCCTACCTGGCCGGTCTTGGCGAACAGCGCGACCGGGCCGAAGCCTCGAGCCCGCTGACCGGATTTCTGCGGAATTAACATTTTAACCACAGAGACACAGGTAATCCGGAAATAGAGGAAAGATTTCCAGGCGGAGAGTTTTCCGATTCTCCCTCTGTGATCTCTGTGCCTCTGTGGTAAGAAAGATTGGCAAATGAGTTTTCTAGACGAAATCAACCAGTACGACCCGCAGCAGGTCCTCGCCGGCATCGAGGCAAAAACCGCCGCCGATGTCGAGCGGGCCCTGTCGGTCGAACGACTGCGTCCGGCCGACCTGCAGGCGCTCCTTTCACCGGCCGCCGAGGGCTACCTCGAGGCGATGGCCCAGAAGGCGCACCGCATCACCCAGCAGCGTTTCGGCAAAACCGTTCTCCTTTACGCCCCGATTTACCTGTCCAACGAGTGCAGCAACGGCTGTCTGTATTGCGGATTCAACGCCACCAACAAGGTGCCCCGCAAAACCCTGAGCCTCGATGAAATCGAACGGGATGCGCTGGTTCTTCACGGGCAGGGGTTCCGCCATATTCTGCTGGTAACCGGAGAGGCGCCGGGCAGGGTCGACAACGACTACATCGCCGCGGCGGTGCGCCGCATCAAGCCGATGTTCAGCTCCATCTCCATCGAAGTCTACCCGATGGAGGAGGACGGCTACCGGCAGATGGTCGAGGCCGGGGTCGACGGCCTGACCATCTACCAGGAAACCTACGACCGCGACCTCTACGAGGAACTGCACCCCTTCGGTAAAAAGCGCGACTACGATTTTCGCCTGCTGACACCCGAGCGGGGCGGCAGCGCCGGCCTGCGCCGCATCGGCATCGGCTTTCTGCAGGGACTTGGCAACTTTCGCAGCGAGGCCTTTTTTGCCGGTCTGCATGCCCTCTACCTCTCCAAGCACTTCTGGCGCAGCCTGATCTCCATCTCGTTTCCGCGCATGCGCCCCGCCGAAGGGGCCTTCCCTCCGAAAAACCCGGTATCGGACCGTCACCTGACCCAGCTGATCTGCGCCATGCGCCTGCTGCTCCACGATGCGGGGCTGGTCCTTTCGACCCGCGAGAGCGCCGAGTTGCGCGACAACCTGCTGCCGCTGGGCATCACCCAGATGAGCGCCGGATCGTGCACTGCCCCAGGCGGGTACGGCGAAGAGGACCGCAGCACCGAGCAGTTAGGCGTAAAAAGATCGTTCAGTTCCGTAGGGTGGGCTGCGCCCTCCCACTTAAAGCCAGGAAATCCCACCCCCTACCCCGCTTGCACACCGGGTACACGTATCTACGGGCCCTGAGGAAATGACCATTCGATGGTTTCTGTCGATTTCAACCTCTACCTGATCACCGATCGCCGCCAGGTTCCCGGCGGCGATCTGGTCGGGGCCGTTCGCGCCGCCCTCGAGGGGGGAGTGCGGGCCGTGCAGCTGCGCGAAAAAGACCTGCCGGCCCGTGAACTGCTCCTCCTGGCCCGCCAGCTGCGCTCCCTGACCCGGAAGTTCGGCGCCCTCCTTCTGATCAACGACCGCATCGACGTCGCTCTGGCCGCTGAAGCCGACGGCGTCCACCTCGGCGGCGGCTCGCTGCCGGTCGCCGAAACCCGAGCCCTGCTAGGGCCCGACCGCCTGATCGGCGTCTCCACCCACCACCGGGATGAAATCGCCGCCGCGGCCGACCAGGGAGCCGACTTTGTCACCTTCGGGCCGGTCTACCACACCCCGTCCAAAGCTCCCTACGGCTCTCCGGTCGGCCTCGACAGGCTTCGCGAGGCGTGCGCCGGATCTGCCCTGCCGGTTTTCGCCCTCGGCGGCGTCAAAGAGAATTGTATTCATGACGTCCTCAACTGCGGTGCCCACGGCATCGCCATGATCTCGGCCATCCTGGCGGAGGGCAACCCGTCCCTGGCCAGCCGCACCCTCCTCAACCGCCTCAATCACTTGTAAGCCCTCCCCTTCTCGTTTAGACTATTCAGTAACGCGCCCCTTTTCATTACCCCTTTTTCCGACACGGGCCACCATGGAAATCACCCTGGTCTTTATAATCCTGCTGGCTGCCATCGTCCTCTTCGCCACCGAATGGATCCGGATGGACTTGGTCAGCCTCATGGTTCTTCTTTCCCTGGCCATCACCGGCCTGGTCTCCGTCGAAGAAGCCTTTGCCGGGTTCAGCAACCCGGCGGTGATCACCGTGGCCGCCATGTTCATCCTCAGTTCGGGGCTGAACAACACCGGGGCCCTCGGCCCCATGGGCGAGAAGGTCATGCGCATCGCCGGCAACAACGAAACCCGGATGATTGTGGCCGTCATGCTCTCCTCGGCTTTCTTTTCGGCCTTCGTCAACAACATCGGCGCCACGGCCATGCTCATGCCCCTGGTGGTGGCCATGGGACAAAGAAGCCGCACCAGCCCCTCCAAGCTGCTCATCCCCCTGGCCTTCGGTTCCCTGATGGGGGGAGTCTGCACACTTATCGGCACCCCGCCCAACATCCTGATGAACACCCTGATGCAGGAGTACACTGGAGAGTCCTTTTCCATGTTCGACTTCACTCCGGTGGGGCTGGCCGTTCTGGCGACCGGAGTGCTGTACATGGCCCTGGTCGGCCGCCACCTGCTGCCACGCCGCAAATCGGGCACCCTGACCGAGGCCTACCAGGTCAAGGAGTATATTACCGAGGTGGAGATCATCGAGGGCTCGCCCCTTCAGGGATGACCATTACCGGAAGCGGCCTGGAGAGGGACTTCAACCTCAAGGTCAGGGGCATCTTGCGCGGCCAGCAGAAAATCCCCTTTCCCCGGCGCAACCGCAAATTCAAGGAAGGCGACATCCTGCTGCTCGAAGGCGATCCCGAAGGGGTCCTTAAGGTGCGCAAGAAAAAAGGCCTCGAGGCGGTACCCGAGCGGGACAACCCGGTCCTTCAGGACACCAAGGCCGACAGCCTGGTGGTGGTTGAGGCGAGCCTGACCCCGACCAGTGAAATGGTCGGGAAAACGCTGCGGGAAGTGCGCTTCGCCGACACCTATGGCCTGATCGTTCTGGCGGTCTGGCGCAGCGGGGCGCCACTGGTCAAAAAGGTCGACCACGTGATCCTCAAGTTCGGCGACGTCCTTTTGATGCAGGGGCCTGTGGAGAAGGTCGTCCACCTGGGCAAGCATCACGGGTTTCTGCTGCTGGGTGACGTCACGGCCTCGACCTACCGCCCGCGACGGGCCCCCCTGGCGGCGGCCACCCTGGTCGGGGTGGTGCTGCTGGCCGCCACCGGCGCCCTCCCGATTATGTTGTCAGCCTCTCTGGGCGCCCTGGTCATGGTGCTGATGCAATGCCTGAGCCCGAAGGAGGCCTACGAAAGCATCGACTGGTCGATCATTGTGCTGATCGCCGGCACCCTGCCCCTGGGACACGCCATGGAAAGCAGCGGAGCCGCCAAACTTCTCGCCGACCTGATCATCGGCA
>CALZIC010000243.1 GCA_945787285.1 uncultured Desulfuromonadales bacterium | reverse complement strand
TACAGGGGGTCACCCGGAGCGCCTGGTTCCTTGGTCCTGTCGAGCACGGTGATTTTTTTTGCAGACGCTGGAAGCACCGCAAAAAAGGCGTCCGCAACGAAAGGCCTGAATAGCCTCACCTTGACCACGCCCACCTTCTCATCCGCTGCGGTTAAATGATTCACCACCTCCTCAATGGCCTCACATGAAGAGCCCATAGAGACAATCACCCGCTCTGCGTCCGGGTGCCCCACATAGTCAAAGAGCTTGTAGTGACGACCGGTTAGATCACCCACCTTTTTCATAGCGTCAGCTACGATACGAGGGATTCGTTCATAGAAAGGATTAGCCGCCTCCTTCCCCTGAAAGAAAATATCAGGGTTCTGGGCCGTACCACGAACGGAGGGATGTTCCGGATTCATGGCATGTGCTTTAAAATTCTTGATCTTTTCATAGTTCACCAGCTGGGCAATATCTTCATACTCAATCATTTCCACTTTCCGGATCTCATGTGAGGTCCTGAACCCTTCGAAAAAGTGGAGAAATGGCACGCTCGATTCAATCGTAGAGAGGTGTGCAACCAGCGCAAGGTCCATTGCCTCCTGGGCCGAACTGGATGCAAGCATTGAAAAACCCGTATGACGGCATGCCATAACATCGCTGTGGTCACCAAAAATCGAGAGTGCATGACCGGCAACCGCCCGTGAGGCGACATGGAACACGCACGGAAGCAGCTCGCCGGCTATCTTATGCATATTAGGAATCATGAGCAGCAGCCCCTGAGAGGCAGTAAAAGTACTTGTGAGGGCTCCTGCAGCAAGTGACCCGTGAATTGACCCTGCAGCCCCTGCTTCGGACTGGAGCATGACGACGGAAACTTCCTGTCCAAAGACATTCATTCTGCCTTTGGCAGCCCACTCGTCAATCAGCTCTGCCATGGGTGATGCAGGTGAGATGGGATAGATCATGGCGTTGTCGCTCAGGGCATACGCAACGTGAGCTGCTGCGGTATTCCCATCAATTGCCTTCATTGTTTTTGACATGACAACCTCCTGTTTCATGCTGTGTGTTTGATTTGTTCAGCCCACCTCAATTGTGCCGCCCGCGTGAACCTTGACCGGGCGGCAAAAAGCGAGTGCTAGCCTCTTGGTTCCAGATCGTTGTAGGCCCCGTTAATCCGCGTTGCATGACCTGTCAAAAATTTGCGGGTTGTCGGGGACCCTGCTGGGGCTGCCGCGTTTATCGAGGGCGACATAACGAAAGATGCCCTCGGTCACCAGGTGGGACTCGGCTTTATATTCTCCGAATAGCTGCCTGGCCCAAACTTCGAGTTTGATATCCATCGATGAATTTCCAACCCGCAGCAGTTCTGCATAAATGCAAATGGTATCCCCCACATGCACCGGCAATTTGAACGCCATTTTGTCCACGGTCACGGTAACCGCGGGACCACAGGCAATTTCATTTGCCATCAGCTCGCCGGCGATATCCATCTGTGCCAGGACCCAACCGCCGAAAATGTTACCGCCGGGATTTGTATCCTTCGGCAGCGCCTGCGTCATCAACACCGGTATGCCGCGCGGTTAGTGGCTGGTTATATTGTTTTCTGGCATTGTTCCAACCCCCTTTCAATCACTTTTCATCCTGGCGGAACACCACTTGCGCCCAGAGCAACCATCACTTGGACGGCGATGATCTTCACGATCGTGCCCACGCCCGGGAAAATCATCGCGTAGCTGAGGTTCACCCTGTCGGTCGGTGCCAATTGGTTCGCATAAGCGAGAATGGCAGGATTGCCGGTCGTACCCGATGCGACGCCCAGAAGCTCATCAAAATTCAGCCTTAGAGCGAAGTAGCCGACCAACAGGACAATCAGCACGGTCGTCAGCAAGACGCAAACACCGGCAAGGAAGAAGCTGATGCCGGAACCGCCGATATTCTCCACAAACGGAGCGCCAGACGACATACCGATGCTGGCCAGGAAAAGCGTAAAACCGAAATTGCGCAGAATGATGTTGGCAACCAGCGGTATGTTCCAATTGAACGGGCCCAGATGACCGATATATCCCAGAAAAAGAGCGACCACGAGTGGACCGCCGGCGACCCCCAGCGTGATGCTTCCGATGACCGGAATCGGGATAGGGATAAGACCCACGAGACCACCAAACACAAATCCGAGGCCAAGAGAAACGAAGCTGAACTCGGATTCCGCCTTGATGGAATCGCCAAAAAACTTCCCGACCCTATCACGCGCCTTAGGTTCCACGAGTACACCTAACTGATCGCCATACTCGATGGTCGTTCCGGGATGCGGTAGTAGATCGACGTCTCCGCGCCGAACCTGGACGATCCTGGAAGAGAAGTCTTTTGGGGTTGGGAGCTCACTGAGCGTCATGCCCACGAATTGCGGCTTGGACACGAAGCATCGTACGTAGTCAAAATCTCGCCGGTCGCTGCGCACTTTCTCAGCGTTGCCAAGCTCGAGCTGACCGATGGTGTCGGGCAGGCCGGCGACGGCAACAATATCTTCAGGCTCCAACTTGAGAGAGGGGTCCGGCAGCATGTTGCTGCCAGCACGCCGGACCATGAGAAGCTCCACGTCCTCTGGTATTCGCGGAAGCACCTCTGAAATGGTCAGGCCGGCAATTCCGCGTTCGTCCGCTCGGGCTTCGGCAACGACCAGACGGCTAGGCGCTGGCACATCGATCTTCGGCTTCAGCAGCGTCTTGAATAGGAATAAACACAAAATTGGACCGAGGACGCCGAAGGGGTAAGCAATCGCATAACCGGCGGCCGGGTTGGCGTTGCCCGTCGCATCGAGTGCCGCCTGAAGACTGGCGGTGCTTGTCATCGTGCCGCCAAACATGCCGGCCGCGAAATCCATCCCAAAGCCCATGATGCGGGCCGTCCAAAAGGCGACAGCACAGCCTGCTACGACGGCGACTGTCGCGAGGATGTTGACCTTGATACCGAACGGGCTCGCCAGGCCCTTGAAGAAGTCTTTGCCGTATTGTATTCCCATTCCGTAAAGGAAGACCACCAGTCCGATCACGCCGAGAAATCCCGGCGGAGCGGCTTTCGGAGCGATGGCGCCAACTGCAAGTCCGACAAAGAGTACGGCACCACTGCCGAGCGAAAAGCCACCGATACGGACTCTGCCGGCCGCATAGCCGAGGCCGATGACCAGGAACAGTGCGATGAAGGGTTGTGAATCGAGGAAGGCGCTAATGTAGTCCATTTACTACCTCAGTCATAACGGTTTATCAACGAAGCCACCGATCGTATCAGGGGAGCTTGTGTGTAAAGTCTTCTTCTTCTGTTAACACGTGTCCCTCGGGGAGAGGCTCTACTTCGCCCTCATAAAGCGCGCGTCTCTCTGGCTCCATGGCATCCAGCCTTTTCCTGGCTTCTTCGGGAGTCACAGCGTCCAAGGTGCCATCTTCGTTTTGCACAATCACACCGCTTTCTTTGACAAGTTTGTTTCGTCGCTTGCGCTCCTCCTTGTCGGGCACACAGATAAGCTGGCAATTGGAGCAGACATAGTAGATCGGATTAGGCGAAAAGGTGTGGTAACGTCCGCCAGGTGCCGGGGGGCGCTTATTAAACTTCTCGAGGTGCATTGGTGCCACAGCAATGACCTCTTCGTCGGTCAGGGGAAGTGGAAATCGCCCCGTTGCCCAGGTGGACCATTTTCCGGAGTGATCCAGGCCGGAGAAGCCGCCGCAAACAAACCCGCAAGGCAGGTTGCCTTTCTTCTCCCCGTAAAAGTGATCATGCCCACCCATGGTGACCGTCACCAGATCCTGACCGCGCAGGGTTTTAGATGGGCAGGTACCACAACATTGGAGGCAGTTGTAGTAGTCGCAGTAGTTTTCCGCCTTATCCACTGGTTTGGTGGGCTCAAGCTCAGCCTCGGTCAGCAATCCACCCAAAATGATGGCAGGTCCATAATCGTTTGTGAGCAGGTTGCCGGAAAAACCGAAAAAGCCCACGCCGGATGCCGCAGCCAAATAGCGCAGGCTGATATCGGGGTACATCCCCCTCTTTTCTTCCGGAGTCCCCTCATCCGTGCGGTAGACTTCATTGACTGCCAGCGGCACGGAAGGGTAGCCTTGAACTTTCAGAAAATTGGCTAGCTTTACGGCGATGCCGTCGCCCAAAGACGACACCCGGATGTAATTGGTTTCATAGGTCAGCCGGTCTTTTTTCCCCAGGTAGTCCGGGATTGCATCCAGATTCAAAGGCAAGGCGAACACAATCGCGGATTTTGCACTCGGCATTACGTAGGATAAATCGGTAGAAGGAGGTCCGCCTGCCAAGGTCTCCGGTGTAGCGATACCCGCGTGCACGACCCCTTCGACATCCAAGTATTTCATGATAAGTTCAGTCGTTACTTCCATGGTTGCTCCTTTCTGAGCCAAGTTTCGGCCTAAGTCACGATTGTTCGGGAGGGCAGCGTTAGGAGCCGGAAATGGCTACTGCATCTCAAGCTTCGCCAATGAGTCAAGTTCAAATACCCACTCATGCGCAGTCCGGCAGAAGCTCTGCACTCTCGGAGGAAGCTCGCCGCGCTGACGCACCGTCCCCCACCAGAGCCGGGTTCTGCGCCGGTCGAGCAGATATGTGTGCCGCATTTGGGGCAGAACAGCATCGCGTTCTGGTGCCCGCTTGCCGCCGTCTTAATGTAACGGCTCGGGTCTCCTTCGAGGACCGCGAACTTCCCATCGACCGCCGGCACGAAGCCACGAAAGGCCGAGCCTGAGAAGGACTGGCAATCCAGACAGTGACAGATACCGACCTGTTCGGGGTCGACCTCCGCTTCGTACTTGAGATAGCCGCAGTGGCACCTTCCATCGATCTTCATTTTTTGTCTCCTCTATGTCATCCGGAATCACCGCCTAGCGCTCTCCGCAGCCGCTTAACGATTATTGGTTGTCCTCGGTAGTTTTCCTCCCCTTACGGGCCTCGTTGACAGACTCGTTCTCATCCAGATTGCCGTAAATGACGAACTCACCATCCGCCCCGCTAAAGAGTCCCCTCTTAAGACCTTCCTCACGGTGGTCACGCGGCGCATACGGCTCAATGCCTGCACAGCTATTGACCAGAAGTGCCATCAGCAATGAGCCGATCCATAATGCGTTTCGTTTATGTCTTATCGAGACTCCCATCAAAACTTTACCCTGGTTCCGATCGATACCACGTTGATGTCATGAACCTCGGGCTCGACATCCCGGTCGAGCGAATATTTGCGATAGAGAAAGTAAAGCTCGGTGCCG
>CALZIC010000242.1 GCA_945787285.1 uncultured Desulfuromonadales bacterium | reverse complement strand
ATTTCCTGCAGGGCCCGGCGGATTAGCCCCTGGTCTTCAGGTTGCCCCAGCATACGGTCATGCAGTTCATCGAGAAGGATACTGATGCCGGTCAGGGGATTACGCACCTCATGGGCGATCCCTGCCGAAAGCCTGCCCATGGAGGCCATCCGTTCCATGCGCTCCATGCGCCTGCGCATGCCGACCCGTTCGGTCAAATCCTCGATAGTCAGAAGGCGTCCCTGCTCACCGCCCGAAATCAGCGGCAACAGAGCCAGGCGGAAAACGAGTTTTTTCCCCCCCGTATCGATGTTGACATAACTGCTCCAGCGCCCCTTTTCAACCCGTTCAATCCCCTCCTGCAGAGCCTGGAACATTTCCGGCCAGCGGTGGAAAATCTCTTCGAGTGCGGCCCCCCCAGGGGGGAGAGAGACCTGGAGAATTGTGCTGGCCGGGCCGTTGAGCGATGTCACATTGTTCTGCGCGTTGAGGGTCAGCAGCCCGGTTTCGACATTTTCGAAAACGGTTTCCTTGAAATTCCGCTCGCGAAGGATTTCCTGCCGGGAACGACGCAGGTCGTCAAAGGTCTTGAGCAGTTTTTCCTGCCGGTCGCTCAGCTGCTGAGCCATGGTGTTGAAAGACCCCGCCAGTTCGCCTACTTCGTCTTTGGAACGTACGTCGACCCGAATGCCGAGTTGCCCCTGGGCCATCTTTTTTGTTCCGTCAATCAGGTTCATCAGCGGCTTCGAGATGCCGCGCGAAAGAAGGTAAGCGGCGACCATCACCAAAAAGCCTGTAATGCCGATCAGGGCCATCGAGCCGCTGGCGAACCGGGTAATTTCCCTGCCGATCACCTCGGAGGCCGACAACGCTGCCGCGTGAAACTGCCTGACTTCCGCCCCGATGGTGACGCCGCCGAAAATTCCCGTTTCGGAAAAGTTGCCGCGATCGAATTCGATGGGAGCAAACGCCATGATCTTCTGGGCGCCGCCGATGTTGGTCACGTCGACCACCCCGGAGCGGCCGGCCAGAACCGATTCGGCCACCACGGGGTAGTTGGCATGAACAAACCCGGCGTGAAACAGGTTGAAGGGAATAATCCCCTCTTCAACCAGTTGCGGCGACGATTCGGCCGTATAGGGGGGCACGAGCTCACCGGTGCGAGGATCGAGGCCGCGGATGTCCCAGTATTTGGGGTGGGCGATCATCCATCCCTGGTCATCGAACATAAAGGCGTAATTGCCACTGCCGTAGGAGGGGAAGAGGGTGTAATGGGATTCGTCCGGTGTGATGTGCTGGGTAAACTCCATCAGATGGCGATGGTCGAGAGACAAAACGGCCACCCCCTGGAGTTGAGCGGAGGCGTCAAAAACCGGGGTGGCAAAGCGGATGACTCCCCGGTAGGTACCCCCTTCGACGGCCTCCTCGGGTGTGGCGGCCCCCTGCAGCTGGGCCTCCTTGTCGATGTGCCAGCCGATCAGCCGCGAAACATAGATCTCTCCGGGCGCCAGGTTCCGGGCTTTTTGAAAATAGTCCTCATTGGGATAGGTGGTGTTGCCGGCAAGGGAGAGATTTCTCAACTCCGAGCTGGCTTCGCCGTCGACGATTCTCACCCGCTCAACCCCGTCGGCGCCGATAAAGGCGATTTCGGCGTAAAGGGGAAACGGCTCCCGCTGTTCCACGGGGGAGGCGTTGGTGCCGGTGCGGTACCAGATGGTGCGTTGATGATTGCCCCAGAAGCTGCGGTAGGTAGGTGCTTCGGGCGGAAGCAGAACCAGGTCGGAGAGGTCTGCGGTAACCGACGTCAGAAAATCCTCAACCTCATCGGCCACCATGCGCGCCCTGAGCTCAAGGGCCCGGGTAGCCTGAAGGTCGAGAGCTTCGGTCGCATTATCCCGCAGCAGGGTCTCCACCGAATGTAGACTCTGGGTGGAAATAATCGCCAACAGCACCAGAGGCAGCAGCGAGATGGCGCAGAAGGCAAAAAGGACCTTGCGATGGAGGGTCAGACGAAAGCCAGACATGCTCTAAAGTATACCTGAATCCGTGAGTTCGGGGCAGGAAAAGAGCGTAAGTGCCTGGCCTGAATAAGTGATTCAAAGAATCTGAGACGCACCCACCGGTTCGTCGGTGATTTTTTGATCGCGTAGGCAGGTCAATGACTTGCGCTATTACCTATAAGGGCCGAAGCGAAAATCCAGAAGCTAAGCTTGAGAACAGATTTTGGCTCGTTTGAGAGCTCATAGCCGTAGCTATGGGCCGAAAAGGAGCTGAAATATGGGCCAGGCAGCTGGGTTTGTAGCCGGTCATGGATTGTCGGACAGCCTCCTGGTCAGAACTCACAGATTCAGGGTATAGCAGGAAAGACCCCAGAAAAAGAGGGAAAAGGCCGGCCGCGTATTTGGCGGTCGTGGCATATTCAGGAGGAGCGCAGCTCGCGCAGGACCTGCCGGGAATCGACAGCCAGGGGGAGGACTCTGCGGTGTCGCTCCAAGACTTCGCCGAGGGAATGTCCATCGTTGATAATGACATCTCCGGGCGAAAAAACCGTTTGCGCAAGGTGAAGGCCGTCGGCCCGCAAAAATACCGCGATCTCGTAGTCCTTCCCCGCAATTGTGATCTGTGCCGTGTGCACAAGACTTTCGGAGCCCATGGCAACCCTCCTCATCATTTTGTTATTTTTATTCAATGAGCAAGTCTTGGGCCAAGCCCCCGTACTCTCCATAAACAACCGTTTTGAGGCTATGCGACAAAAAAAAATCGCCTCCCGCACATGCCGGGAGGCGATTTGACCATTGAGTGTTCCGCGATTTAGCAGAAAAGGGGTGCCTATTTGCGACGGCTTACCGAATAATCGGCCAGCTCGAACAGGGCGGTCTTTTCAGGCCCGTCCGGGAAGATGGCCAAATGGGTTTTGGCCCGCTCGACCAGTTCCCTGGCGCGGCTGCGGGTATACTCGATACCGTCGTAACGATCGATAAGGGAGATCACGTAGGCCAGATCCTCGTCGACCAGTTCTTCCTTCTCGACAATCTCGCCAAGCTTTTCCCGCTCTTCATCAGAGCAGTGCCTGAGAGCATGGATGAGCGGCAGGGTGACCTTCCCTTCCTCGAGGTCATGTCCGGTCGCCTTGCCGAATTCCGACTGGTCTGCAATATAGTCGAGGGCGTCATCCATAAACTGGAAGGCGATACCAAGCTCCATGCCGAATTCGTGCAGCGCGGCCTCCTTCTCTTCGCCGACCTCCCCGAGAACTCCGCCGACCTGGCAGGCGGCGGCGATCAGCACCGCCGTCTTATTGCGAACGACCTGAATATAACATTCTTCATCAAGGTCCAGGTCGCAGGTGCTGACCAGCTGCAGGACCTCGCCTTCGGCCATCATGGTGGTCGCGTCGGAGAGAGCCTTGAGAATTTCAAGGCTGCCGCCGCGAACCATCAGCGAGAAGGACTTGGCAAACAGGTAGTCACCGACCAGGACCGAAGCCTCATTGCCCCACACCGAGTTGGCCGAAGCACTGCCGCGTCGCAGCACGGCGCTGTCAACCACATCGTCATGGAGCAGGGTCGCGGTATGAATGAATTCGACAACACTGGCCAGACCGACGTGGTGACCGCCCTGGTAGCCTGAGAGCCGGGCGCTGAGCAGCAAGAGCATGGGACGTATTCTCTTGCCGCCGCTGGCCAGAACATACTCGCCGACCTTGCGGATAAGTAACACCTCAGAGTTCAGATCTTCCTTGAACTGGACCTCTACCCTGGCCAGATCGTCGTGCAGTAATTTAAGTGCGCTTTCCATGATAATCCAATCATCCTCAAGCCTTTAAAATTCGTGCTATCCTAAAGAATTGTCGTGCCGGTTGTCAAAACATTTTTCCGATTCCTCCAGGGGAAGGGAAACGAGGAAGACTGCGCCTCCGTCCAAGGACGACTCGGTCCAGATGCGCCCCCCATGGTCCTCGACGAGCTTCCTGCATACGGCCAGCCCCAGGCCGGTCCCCTCGGCGGCGCCCTTGGTAGAGAAAAAAGGCTCGAAAATCCGCTCTTTCAATTTGTCGGGGATCCCCGGTCCGCTGTCGATAACCCGAACGACCACCGAGGCATCCAGGACCTGGCCGTCCAGTTCCAGCTCTCCCCTCCCGCCCATCGCCTGGGCAGCATTCAATATGAGGTTAACCAGCACCTGCCGGATCTGATCCCGGTCCGCCACCACAAGGGGGGCAGCGGCAAGCGGCCTGAAGCAGAAATGGATTTCCTTAAACAGCTTATGGGGACGCAAAGATGCCAGGGTTTCTTCGATCAGCCCGTTCAAACCAAACGACTCTTTCGACGCGGCACTGCTGCGGGCAAGCCCCAGCAGGCCGCCGGTAATACGCTTGCAGCGGCGGCACTCGGCAATGATCGCCTGTACATCCTCACGGCAGGGATCGTCTGGCCCAAGATCATCGAGCAGCAGTTCGGCGTAGCCGAGAATGATACCGACCGGATTATCGATTTCATGGGAAACACCGGCAGCCAACTGCCCGATGGTCGCAAGCCGCTCCGCCCGCACCAGCTGCTCCTGCATCTGCTGCAGATTCTGGTTGGCCAAAACCAGCTCTTCATTTTTTCGGGTCAATTCGTCACGATTGGCCGCAAGGCTCACCGCCATGTCGTTAAAGGCACTGGCCAAAGCCCCGATTTCGTCCCGGTTGGGGATGTCGATTCGCGTGCTCAGTTCCCCGGTGGCAATCGACCGGGCGCCGTCGGTCAAGGCAGACAAGGGCCGGGTAACCCGTCTCGCCACCAAGGCGACCATCGGCAGCGAACAGAGAAGGGCTATCAGGATGATGCGCAGAAAATAATTCCGCACTTCAGCCTGCCGGGCCTCGACCGATTCGAACGAGATCAGATAGCGGACCGCGAGCACCTGAACACCGGTCGGGCCAACAGCAGGGGTCAGCAGGTCGATCGCCCGGCCTCCATCAGGCAGATAGGACATCTGCAGATCCGGCTCCGGGTTGGCGAGACGCGCTAAAAGCGCCGGAGAGTCGTCCAACTCGAGCGCCTGCCCGGAAAACTTGCCCAGCGGGGGGGAATGATAGAGCCTGCGCCCTGAAGGGGAATAGATAAAGACCTGGATGAGATCGCTGTTAAAGGCGAGAAATTCGGACACCCCGGCCAGCCGTTGGTTCTGCCCCGGAGCAAAGGAACCGCGAAAGAATTTCAGAAGCTCAGGCGTGGCAAAACGTGCGAAAGCGAGGCTTTGGGAGCGAAGATGATCTTCCCACTGCCTGGACTGGTTGCGCTCAAGTACCACGAAAGTAACGAGCAGGACGCCAACCAGGGCCCCGCCGGTATAGAAAAAGAGTTTTTTGCCGAGACTGGCCGACATGGGGCCGCCGCCCCCCGTGCCGAAAAAGCTCATGGCTTGGGCCGGAGCGGTGCCGGCTTCACAGGAACGAAGTCTTTCTTCTTGCCGTTCCAGCGGTACCGTCCCGAATCCCACAGCGCTTCGAGGTTGGCCCAGTTGAGATGCACCCCCTTCATGTCATCGAAGGTGTCCGAAGCCTGGAGCATTTCACTGTCATCGACGACGCTGTCGCCGTTGTGGTCGGCCCAGTGGTAGGGGGCGATCTTGACGGTATTGCCCCCCCCGATAGACAACGGACTGCGCCGGTCAATGACGATCTCGCCGCTCAGGCTGGCCTCTGTGGAGCCGCCGGGATCGGCTGCGACCCTGACCAGGTAGACAACCATGCGGCGTTCTTCGTCCTGCTTGATGATCCAGCGGACTGTCCCCCTCTCGTTGTCCAGGCTTGATGGCGGAGGACTGGCCTCGATCAGCTTCCAGCCGGCGGGAAAGTGCTCGCGCACGATAATCCCCTTGAGATCCGAATCGGTTTCAAACCGCACCCGGACAGGAATCACGCTTCCGGGGGCGGCAAAGGTGGGCAATTGGCGGGAGGCCGAAAGGTGGAAAACAGGGAGGTTGCGGTTTTGCAAATAATAAAAAGACGTTGCGGCGGCCACCAAACCAAGGAGACCAACGATCAGCCACAACCGGATTTTGACCTTTGGAGCCCCCTGGAGCTCATCGGCGGAGAGCGCCTCTTCGGCACACTCACCCTCCTCGGCGCGAACAATCGCTTCGACCGGGACTTCAAGGGCTTCGGCGAGGCGAAGGGCGTTTTCCCGTTTGATCGATGGGTAGCGGTTGTTCTCCCAGCGGGAGATGGTATCTGTTGTGACCCCGACAACCTTGGAGACGTACAACTGGGTCAGCTGCTTCTCTTCGCGGATGCGACGCGCCGTGGTGCCGTCGACACAGATTGTGGGAGGTAGGTTCTCGTTCATAGTCTGAAAATCACCTTATAGTTGCCAACGCGAAGAGTCTATCAGAGTGCGCAGCCGGCTGTAAACAGCAAAAACCACCGTCTTCAAGCCCGACATGCAACCCGACATGGATAGATCTAATTACTTGATTTTACTTTAGTCAAGATCGACATCGGGTCTTACGACGGTAGATATCTGATGCAGTAGAAAAAGTTTTCGTTTAGCATCACGGTCAAACACGGCGGATCGGCTTCCGTCAAACACTCATCCCTTTTCAGGAGGTTTTTCAAATGAAACGTTTTCTCGTAACCATGATGGCAGTAGCTTTCTTCGGCGGCCTTGTTTCTGCAGCGTTCGCTGAGGCCCCCGCAGAAACCGTATACGAAACCAAGAAGGGCTCCGTCACCTTCAACCACGCTGCCCATGGCGAAAAATTCAGCTGCGACAAGTGCCATGAAGGCGTGCCCGCAAAGATCGAAGTCGACAAGGCTGCTGCCCACGGCGCCACCTGCAAAGGCTGTCACAAAGCCGAAGGCGGCCCCACCAAGTGTAACGACTGCCACAAGAAGTAATTTGGTTCCTTGCTTATAAAGCAAAAAAGGGGGCGGTCCCGACCGGGACCGCCCCCTTTTTATCTTTGTACATCTCTGAACTAGCGCAGCAGTCGC
>CALZIC010000241.1 GCA_945787285.1 uncultured Desulfuromonadales bacterium | reverse complement strand
CGACCGACTTTTTGCAAGCCGCCAAAAAGTAGGCAAAAAGCGGCTTCCCCTGCGGGGAGCATTACTGTCGCCTGGATGGCGCCTCTGGTCATCATGGCTTCTTATTACAGCGGGGTTGCTTCGTGGCGACTCCCCTAATGCGAGGCATTCAGCAAGGCATTGACCAGTTCTTGTATTTTTAGGCATAGCAGCGCCGGTGTTCGCAACAGCCGGGTAGTGCGGTTGCGAGGCACCTCGGTACGCAAGAGGGCTCGAAAAAGTCGAGCCATCCCTCAATTGCAGAACCGGCTCTATGATCCAGCGCCCTTTGCACCCCCCATGCGGCGCAGCCAACGTCCTTTCTTTGGTGACTTTCTTTGATGGCGTCGCAAAAAGTCCGTCCTACGGCGTTAAAGTGGTTTTGCAGGACCTCGACATACAACATGTATGCCTTCGCCCCTGAAAAACCACTAAGCCTTGTAGAACGAAATTTTTGCTTAGCCATCTAAAGAGTTTTTGGGAGTGCATCAATAAGGAGCCATAGGGTGTCATCAGGCCTTTTTTCACCTGAAATTCGCGATTATCTCGAAGACTACCGGGTGGCGACCATCTCTCTTCCTCGCCTGCACCGGTCCGACCGTTCCCTCGCCTGTGCGATCCGTCTTACCCCCTCGTCTCTGCTTGACGTCCGTTTTGAACCGAATGAATTCCTGCTCGAAGAACTCGACCGCTCCGGGCGCTGCCAGGTGATTTTCGAGGCGGGCCGAAGTTTCTTTTCGATCCGCTGCCGCATCAAACGGGTGCTTGAAGGGGGAAGGCTCTTCCTGAAGGCCGAAGCCGCCAGCAAGCACGGGGATCCCCGCCATCATTTTCGCGTCGACGCAGACGCTTACCTCCGCTTCTGGCCTGTCTCCTCGCCGCGTCCCGACCTCTCAAGCCTGGTTCCGGTGAACCTCAGTGGTGGCGGTTTGCGCTTCTCCACCGACTCTCCCCCCCATCTCGGCCAGAAGACCGCCATCGAGCTGGTCTTGCCCGGCAAAAAAGCGATTTTCATCGAATGCGTCGGCCAGGTGGTCGGCCTGAGCGAGAGCCCGGAAGGGAGTTGCGACGTGGGACTCGAAATCGTCCAGATCTCCTCGGAGCATCTCGACCGGCTGATGGAGTTCTGCCTCGGTGCCAAATTCCGCCAGATGCGCGCCAAGACCGATTTTCTGGGCCAGGTACTCAAGGTCCGCCCCTCCTCCACCGTCTTTCCCGAAAACACCCACTGACCGGGAATTCCCGGGCACTCTCTGCGATAGACACGATCACCAGTGGTCGAGGCCATCGCGGTTGAAACCGCTCCTACAAAGGTCATATTACAGGGTTTGGCCACCTGTAGGAGCGAATTCATTCGCGATCGAATGGTCGTCGAGTCCCTCGCGCAAATAGAGCAAAAAAAAAAACGCCGGCATTGCCGGCGTTTTCTGTTCGATTAAAATCGTGCTCAGCCAGGTCAGGCGAAGCCAACCGCTGCCTTGGGGTAGCTGCTGAAGGGTTTGCTCGGATGTACGTGGATGGTCGGCTGGTGCAGTTCGCATCGGTTGCGGCCGTTGTGCTTGCTGCGGTACAGGGCACGATCGGCCTGGTCGATCAGCTCCGAAGGAGAGAGTGATTCGAACGTGCTGCTGGTGCCGCTGATGCCGATGCTGATCGTGACCCTGAGGGTCTGCTCGCCGCAGGGGATTTTAAGAGAGGCCATCGCTTTGCGGATTTTTTCCGCGGTGATCAGGGCGTTCTTATTGGAGGTGTCCGGCAGAATGACCGAGAATTCCTCGCCGCCGTAGCGGCAGACGATATCGGAGCGCCGGGTTGTCTCTTGCAAAACATTGGCGGCTGCCTTCAGGACCTGGTCGCCGACCGAGTGTCCGTAGGTGTCGTTGATCGATTTGAAATGGTCCATATCGATCATCAGCAGCGAAACGGGCCGCTTGCTGCGACGGCTGCGGGAAAGCTCGGCTTCGAGGGTGGCATCGAAGTGAGCCCGGTTGTAGGTGCCGGTCAGCATGTCGGTCAGGGCCATGTGGGCCATGCGGAGTTTTTCGTTGCGAAGGGCTTTGGTCTTTTCGGTCAGGCTGAGCTGCAGGCGCAGGCGCGCGGCCAGCTCGCGGGTCGAGGTCGTGTAGGGGTGGCATTCGCAGATACCGTTTTCCAGGGCTGCGATGCGCAGGTCCACGCTTTCTTGCCGTGTAAAGACGACCACCGGGATGTCGGTCCAGTCCTCGGTCCTGTCGAGTTTTTTCAGAAAGGCGATGCGGTCGTACAGGGCCTCCTGATGCCAGTCGCTGCTGATCATGTCGACTCGGCTGTGCTCAAGGTGGCGGATGGCTTCGGCATCGTTGGCGGCGAAGAGCAGTTGGTCAAAGAGTCCCGTCGATTCGGCGAGGCGCACCAGATCGCGGCGGACTTTTCGGGTTTTTTCAAGAATCAGCATAGTATATTTCATCGGGTGGCTCCTTCGGTGTTTGCCTTTAGAACCCTATCGGCACTTGCGCCCGGAAGGTTTAGAAAAAATCGACCCGAAATTCAAATATCAAAAAAAATTCCCATCTCACGCGGAGACGCAGAGCCGCAGTAAAAGCAATAGGTCCTGGGGCCGGGTCTGTCTGCCTTTAGCCTTACTGCGGCCCGCCTGCGTCTTTAGTGAGCGCAGCGAACGAGCGTGAGAGAGACCTTGCTGTTTGACTTTGCTTTTGCGTGAGACAATTTTTCAGGTTTTCTGCTTGGCCTGCGTCTCATCGCCGGGGGCAGGCTGAAGCCGGTGAAAAAACACCTAAGGCAAAAGCGCTTTTCGGTCGAAGAGTGATCTATGAGTACGATCAATCCAGTCGCCAACATCAACGCCGTGTCGCCGGTTTCGGCATCTGTCGTCTCTCGCGAGCAGCGGCAGCAGAACCTGCTGCCCCACCAGATCGTCCGCGCCACCGTGGCCGAGGGGGGCCAAAGCAGTGTGATGCTCGAGTTGGCCCAGCGGCGCTTTCCTGCCGAAACCCGGGTGCCCCTCGAAACGGGACAGCAGCTCGACCTGCTGGTGCTGGCGACTTCTCCGCGGCTCGAGTTGCGGGTGGTGGAGCAGGGGTTGATGGAGCGGCTTGGCCATTCCCTGCATCTGCTCAATGAGCCCTGGGAGCTTTCGGCCCTTGTTCAGAAGCTGGTGGAGAGCGGCGGGGTCTGGCTCGATCGCCTCAGCCCCCAGGCCAGGGCCGCGCTCGAGGCCTGGGTCGCATTGCAGGCCCGCATGACCGAAAAGCCGGAGGGGAAGCTGCTGCAGAGCCTGGCCGGGCGGCTCGGGCTCGATATGGAGGCCCGCCTTGCCGCGGGTGAAAAAGAGGGCGCTGCCCAGGGTCTCAAAAGCGCACTGCAGGAGATGGCCCGTAGCCTGGACGGCCCAGGGACTGAGATGGTGGAGCGGGCTTCGAGGCTGCAGCAGGGGTTGGAGCTGATGCAGCTCAGCCAGATCAGGTTGGCCCAGCAGGGGACCGTTCTGGTTCCGCTGCCACTCCCCTTTGCCGAACAGAGCTACCTGCTGTATGAAGAGGGGGATCCTCCCGAGGAGGGAGGGGCGGCACCCCGCAGGGTTTCCCTCCACATGACCCTTCAGGGGCTGGGAGACCTACGAGTCGACTTTCTGCAGGAGGATGAGGGGCTGCATGTCCGGTTCGCCTGCGAAAACGACGAAAAGGCCCGATTCGTCTCAACCTATCGCGAGGAACTGATCCGGGCGCTTGAGTCTTTTTCGCTACGGGGGCTTCTGGTCGCCACAGGGGCTGCCAGCCCGGCGACCGATCTGATTCGAAGGCTGGTCCCCGAGGGGGCAGGTGTTCTCGATACCAGGGTATGATCAAATGAAAGACGAAAACAAAGTCGATAAAGCCGTTGCGCTTCTGTATGACAAAAGCCGCTCCGATGCGCCACAGGTGGTGGCCAAGGGGAAGGGGGCCGTCGCGGCGAAAATTATCGAAACAGCGCGGGACGCAGGTGTTTACGTAATGGAAGATCCCGACCTGCTCGAATTGATGGCCCAGGTGCCGGTGGGCGATGAAGTCCCGGCCGATTTGTATCAGGCAGTGGCCGAGGTGCTGGCCTTTGTCTATCAGGTCAACGGGCGCTACAAAAACGAGTCAACATAGGTGCTTATCGCAGGGGGCAGGTGAGTATATTCAGATGTTTAAAAAATAATGCTTGATTTTGGCGGATATGGCATGCCATTATTTCGCAAACAGAACAGAGTTTGTGCAGATTTTCTTTGCCTGCCGGCCGATTGATTGTCAGTCAGTTTTAGAGCGAACCGCACAGGCCGTAGAATGGTTGGCGGTTTTTTTATTGGTAAAGAAGGAATTCTCTGCGCATCCACCAAACGATCCCGGAGAGGGAACAAAAGGAGCACGTGAACAATGGCTGAAGGTACTGTAAAGTGGTTTAATGACGCGAAGGGTTTTGGTTTCATCGAGCAGGAGAACGGACCCGATGTTTTCGTACATTTCTCGACGATCCAGGGCGATGGGTTCAAGTCCCTGGCCGAAGGCGATCGGGTGACCTTCGAAGTTACCGAGGGCCAGAAAGGCCCCCAGGCTGCTAACGTCGTTCGCGTCTAAGCCTCCTGGAATATAGTTTCGAAGAAAAGCCCCGCGGCAGAAGCCGCGGGGCTTTTTTTGTTGTTCCACGTTCCAGGTTCCAAGTTCTAGGTTTTCCGAACTCCGAACTCCGAACTCCGAACTCCGAACTCCGAACTCCGAACTCCGAACTCCGAACTCCGAACTCCG
>CALZIC010000240.1 GCA_945787285.1 uncultured Desulfuromonadales bacterium | reverse complement strand
TGCTGTCATGTGTGGTATTTAAATAGGAGGGAATATGGATAATCTTGCAGAAGGCCTGCTATGGTACCTGGCCTTCATGTTCTCGATGGTCGTGCACGAAGCCTCGCACGCCCTTGCCGCCCTGAAACTTGGCGACAGTACCGCCTATGATGGCGGGCAGGTGACCCTCGATCCGGTGCCGCATATCAAGCGGGAACCGATCGGGACCATTTTCGTGCCGATTTTCTCGTTTCTGGTCAGCGGCTGGATGATCGGTTGGGCCAGCGCCCCGTACGATCGTGACTGGGCGCGCAACTACCCGGACCGCTCGGCGATGATGGCGCTGGCCGGCCCGCTTTCAAACCTGATGCTGGTGCTGCTCTCCGGCGTAGCGATCCGCCTGGGAATAGCCCTGGATTGGTTCTACGCACCGGAATACGTCGACTTCACCCATGTGACCGCCTCCTACCAGGACGGTGTGCTCGCCGGTGGGGCGGCGCTGCTCAGCATCCTGTTCACTTTGAATGTCATTCTCTGCATCTTCAACCTGATCCCACTGCCCCCTCTGGATGGCAGCGGTATCGTGCCGCTCTTCATCAGCAAAGAAAAAGCGGTCAGCTATATGGATTTCATCCATAACACGCCGCTACTGTTGATCGGCCTGTTTATAGCCTGGGAAATATTCGGACACATTTTCGACCCGATACATACCCTGTCCCTCAACATGCTCTATCCGGGGGCGGGATACCACTAGTCCGGGTCAGGAACAAAAAAGTAGGACGACTGCTGGATGGGGCTCAGACCAAGTCAACGAGAAAAACCCCGAGAACCCCGCAGGATCGAACCTGGCTACCCCCCTTAGTGGATGCCCCTTAGTTCGATATTAAATTCAGAGATATCCTTAAAAAGCCCTTTTTGAGGTCAAAACTAACACTCAGTGGTACACTTGCAAATTGAATCTTCCAACTACGGAAAACTCTTTCCGGCAACAGCATCGCCCGGGACCTGACAACTGGATGGCAAGGAGAGAAAACCGTGGATGAAAAGAGGACCTGCCCGGATCGCAAAATCCCCCCTCCCGGCCGCGGTGCGGTCCGCTGGTTTCTTTTTCTCTCCTTCTTTCATCTCCTTCCCGTCCCCTGGTACATGGCGGTCGTTGCGGGACTGGCCCCAGCCAGTTTTCTCTTTGCCGGTGGGATGGCGAGCCTCTTTATCTCCGATAACGATTCGCTGGCCTTCGCCCTTTTTCTGCTGGTGCCGGCGCTGGTCGGCGGGCTGATCTTTTACCTGGCCGCCTGGCTGCTGGCGCTGGCGATCGGCAGAATGCGCAGGCCGGCGCTGAGGACCGTCACCCTTGCCGCTCTGCTGGCCGCCTGCCTGATCGCGGCGATGAATCCGATCTTCGTCTCTGGCGGTCACGGCAGTACACACGCCTTCAGCCTGTTCGATTTCATCAAGGTGCTGGGCGAATTCAGGATTCCCGCATCCGCTTCCATCGCGTACTTCTCCGCTCTTGCGATCCTGCTCCTTGGCCTGCTCGGCTATCAGCAGCGGGTGGCCCGGCATGAGGCGATCTCGGCGCAGAGGTGGCAGCGGCGGAGGCGCATCCGCCGCCGGGTGATTGCGGGCGCCCTGGTGGCCCTTGTGGTGTTTTTCTGCTGGACCCACCGCATTCTGCTGGTGGTCAAACCGCTGGCTGATCTGGGGATAGCCTCGGCGCAGTACCGGCTGGCGATGGCCATCAAGGAGCAGGCCGGGACCCGCACCAGTTTCGGTTACCAGCACTACCTGGTACGGGCCGCCGAGCAGGGACATATGAAAGCGGCGCAGCAGCTGGTTTTGCATCCCCGATCGAAGGAGGAGAAGCTGCGCTGGCTGACGGTGGCGGCCGAAGGGGACATGGCGGAGGCGCAGTACCAGCTGTACCTGGAGCTGCTGAAATCCGAGCCGGGGGTGAAATCGCCAGCAACGGCCCGCGACTGGCTGGAAAAAGCGGCGAACAACCAACAGATGGATGCTCAGTACGAAATCGGGCGCCATTACATTAACGGCCATGCCCGGCTCGGGATTGAGAAGGATGCCGCCGCGGCGCGCCAGTGGTTGGAGCGGGCGGCCGGCAACGGGGATGGTCGGGCGATGAAAGAGCTGAGCTGGCGCTACGAGAAGGGGGCGGACGGTTTCCCCCGCGATGCGCAGCGGGCCATCGAGCTGCTGAAGCTGACCGCCGAAGGCTACCAGCATGGCAAAAGCGGCCTGCCGCAGAACCCGCAGCGGGCCGCGGACCTGCGGGCGAAGGCCGAACAGATCGCCACCTTCGAAAAGCGGCTGGCGCAGGGCGACCCGCAGGCCCAGGCGGCGCTGGGCCGGGAGCTGCTGCAGGCCCCAGGGGCGTCACCGGATACGATCGCCGAGGCGCTGGCGCTGCTGGAGAAGGCCGCCAGCCAGGGGGATCCGCAGCTGCAGTATGTGCTGGGCGGAATCTTTCTCTTCGGCCGCCACGGCGTTCAGGTCGATCTGCCGCGGGGGCGCAACTGGTGGGCCAAGGCGCTGGAGCAGAACCACGTGGGGACGATGGAAAGTGTCGCCCCGGCCTACCAGAACGGTCGCTTCGGCTACCCGGTCGATCTGCTCAAATCGAAGGCGCTGGTCGGCCGGCTGGTCGAGGCCTACCGCGATGGCCTCTACGGGGTCGATCCCGATCCGGTCAAGGAGCGTTCCTGGAGCAACGAGCTGAAGTATTTCGACCGGCTCTTCGAATATGCCGGCGGCAGCTATCAGTCGCCGGATGAACTGCAGCACAAAGCCGAGGCGGGAGATTTGCAGGCCCAGTACCAGCTCGGCCGCCAGCTGATGGTCAGCGGCTCGGCGGAGCATCGGCAGCAGGCACTTGCGTGGGTCGAGCGGGCCGCCGAAGGCGGATTCGCCGAAGCCCAGTACCGGCTGGTGACCTATTTCGAACGCCAGGCCGGCATCATGCGCAACGAACCCGCGCGCGGGGTCGCCATCCTCCAGGCGGCAGCGGAGCAGAATCACCTGCCCGCCATGGGCACCTTGGCCCTCGGCTGCGAGAAAGGGCGTTACGGCCTGACTCGCGATTTGAGTAAAGCGAAACAGTGGTACGAGCGGCTGTTGCAGGCCTACGAAGCAGGTAGCTACCTCGGCGAGATCGACGAGCGCTTCATCCCCTTTCAACTCCAGCGGTTGATATACACCACCAAGGCCCTGGAAACCGAGATCGAAAAGGCACGCCGCTACCAGGAGGCCTCCCCGCTGGAGCGGCAGATTATCGAGATCGAGGAGCGCTACCGCATCGAATACCAGAACGCCGTCAACGCCCTCGATCGCCGCGACGGCAGTCCGACGGGACAGGCGCGGACCCGCGCCGAAATCGAACGCCTGCGGCAAAAGTTCCACCGCCTGCGCGACGAGGAGATCGCCCGAGTCAATGCAGGCAGGTCATGACAACGAACTCCTGCTGAATCGCATATCAGCCGCAGCCGGCAACCCATGGGTGAGACTCCAATCCTTTGAAACCCTCATTCAAGCCAAGCATTAACATGTTGAGTGCCAGGAAATAGCTGGTGCTTCAAAATATAGGAAAGGCCTGATTTTTTTCCCAATCGGCTATATACTTTCTCGAAAAGCTGGAACACTGAAAGGATAAACATTGTGGACACCTTTGATGCCATCTACCAGCGTCGGGCGATTAAACACTTTGACCCCGATCACCGCCTCACCAAGGAAGAAGAGACCAAGCTGTTGGAAGCCGCGATTCAGGCTCCCACCAGTTTCAATGCTCAGCACTGGAGATTTGTCATTGTTCGTGATCCTGATCTGCGCCGAAAAATCCGTACCGAGCACGGCAACGACCAGGCCCAGATGACCGATGCGTCTCTGCTCATCATTATGACCGCAGACCTCAAAGCCTGGGCCAAGGAGCCTCAGCGTTACTGGCAGAACGCTCCCAGGGAGGTTGCGGAGCTTCTGGTCAATTGGATGGGGCCGTTTCATGAAGGCCGTGAATGGCTGCAGCGCGACGAGGCTCAGAGGTCGATCGGTTTGGCGATGCAGAATATTATGCTGGCAGCCAAGGCGATGGGGTATGATTCCTGTCCGATGATCGGTTTCGATATTGAAAAGGTCGCCGAACTGATCAACCTGCCTGATGATCATGTGATGGGTGCCATGGTGGCCGTGGGGAAAAAAACCAAGGACTCCTGGCCCAAACCGGGACAATTGCCCCTGAGCGAAGTGGTCGTCGAAAATTCCTTTTAACCCAGATCCGCGGAACTCAGGTCAAGAAAAAGAAACGTGCAAATGAAAGAATCAAAAGTAACGATCGGTTTAAGCAATCCCAAAAGCCCGACCAACGTAGGCGCAGTAATGCGCGCTGCGGGCTGCTTTCGCGCTGACTCCGTCTTTTATACGGGTGAGCGTTATGTCCGGGCAGCACGGTTTAACACCGACACCCATGACGCAGGCCTGGATATTCCCTTAGTCGGGGTAGCCTGTCTTCTGGAAAACGTGCCCGAAAACACCAAGATTGTGTGTGTGGAATTGGCAGAGGGGGCCATCCCCTTGCCTGAATACCAGCACCCGGACCAGGCCTATTATATTTTCGGCCCCGAAGACGGCACCCTTGACCAGGACGTTTTACGACAGACTCGTCAAGTCGACCTCAACCATTGCGAATAACGAATTAATTCGTCAAAGTCGGGACACCAACAACAACGTAAAAGTTAAAGCTCTCGGGTGAACCCGGATCCGGCCCCACGCCTTTCCGGGCAAGTTGCCCCCGAGTGAATACTTGGCCGCGAAACAACCGGCGGAGAACGCGACCACTTACTGGCCCTAAAAGAGAAAGCCTTACACCGCTAAAAGGAGAACATGTGAAAATCACCTTCCGATCATTCATCGTATTGGCCGCGATCCTATTCCTGGCCGGCTGCAGCGTAAATGAGCCCCCGAGTGACCTGAATGGGAAAACGCCCCAGCAAGTCCTTATGGATACCTATGTCCTTATCCTGGATGGAAAATATGCTGAGGCCCAAAAGAGTTTCAGTCCTGAATTTGTCGAAACGATGATCACCAAGAACAACATGACATTTGACGAATATTGCAGAAACACCAATGGCTGGAAGGTGGAGTGGTTAAAAACCGAACGGGTTGGCAATAAATACAATGACGAGATGTGGCGGGTAAAAATAATCCCCGATGAAGGCAAGGGCAACGAGAATGGCCCCGGCATCGTGCAGGATCTCTACCTGATTGATGGTGCCTGGAAGATCGTCTTCTGGAACCATTACCCGAAGTCATAAGAGAATCTTTTGGGATATAAGCCCATACAGACATGAACACCAATGGGATTGCCCAGGCCTGCCACCAAAGAGCCCCCAAAACACAAAAATAATCATTCCACCCCCTTTTTCAACGGGCCAGCGCTGGTAAAGTTTATAGAACCAGTTCACCGCCAACTGTGCTCGAACAATAGGGAGGTGTGATTATCATGATTGACCGCCTATACGTTGGAATTCGAACGCACAATACAAAGGACTCAGGGACCAACAAGCGTATTGTCCAGATCATCAATCGTAACGGAACGGATCTGTTGCACCACACGTTCCCCGACACTTCGCAGAGCGATCTCGAAAAGGGCAAAGCGAACCTGTATCGGGTTAAATTCGATGAACCTGGGATCGAGCCTGAGGGCTTCACCGATTCGTCGTTTCGTATCGGTATCCGTGGAAACGACCTGTGGCGTCCTGAGCATCTATTCCTGTGGGGCGCGCTGGGCGAGGTGACCGAGGTGGTGCCGCTGGCGGTGGAGACCGACTTGGACGTGACCCTGAGCACGGACGAGAGCGAAGGGGTTCTATCGGTACCCGTTCGACTCGTCGAGAGTGGGCCGCCCAGCACGATAATCAACCGGATTCTCGTCATTTTAACAACATCAACCGCGGAAGACTCCGGCACCAAAGATCCGATCAACTTGCGAATCAGCGACAACACCGGGGCGGTCGTCGATTTCGATTTTCCGGAGACACCGCAGGACGACCGGAAGACCGGGGAGGCGAACTTCTACCTGAGCTCGGTGGTCAGGCCGTTTGCCAAAAGCGACCTGAACAACGAATCGACCGTACTGAGCATCGGCGGCAAGGACGCGTGGTTCATGAGTCGTTTCTTTGTGTTTGGCCTGGATACCGCCGAGGGGCGTCCGAATCGCATTGTACCCCTCATTCATCTGCCGTTTTGGTTTTCGGGCACCGTCTTCAAGGAGGGGAAGCTGAGCCAGGATCCGAGCGAAGGCAAGAGCGAGGTGTTTTTGCCGCTGGCGTGATAAATTCCGGGTTGATTTCAGAAGTTGATTTTGAGCCATCTGGCTGCAGGAGTCTAAAAAGTAGAGCGTGTTTTGGTTTGTGCTGTTCGTCATAACAGGGCGAGGGGACAATGAATCTGCAAGTGGCAATCGATACGGTCGTTGATTTCTACCATAACCATAAGCTGTATGCCCTGTTGATCGTGGGCGCCCTGGGTGTGTTCGCCTACCTGAAGCCCAAGTCGGCCTTCAGACTGGCTGTCGCCCTGGCCTTTGC
>CALZIC010000239.1 GCA_945787285.1 uncultured Desulfuromonadales bacterium | reverse complement strand
GGGCAATCGACCATCGAGCAATGCCTTGCTGCCGGGATGAACGACTTTGTCGCTAAACCATTTCGCAACCATGAACTGATTGCCCAGATCGAACGCTGGATTACTCCGGTCCAGGCCGGGATGACCCCTGCCCAGAAACATTCAACCGCAGGGACCGTGCCTCCGCATGCCCGTATTCTGGTTGCCGAAGATAGCCCTGCCACCCAGAAGCTTCTTCGAATTCTGCTGGAAAGTTACGGCTTTCAGGTCGATATGGTCGAAACGGGAAACAAGGCCATAAAGGCTGCCGCAAGCAAGGCGTACGACCTGATTTTCATGGATTACCACATGCCGGGAATGAACGGCTGCGAAGCAACGGGACATCTTCGTGACAGGGGACTGAAGACGCCGATCGTTGCCCTTACCGCCCGTTGCGACATTGCCCGGCAAAACCTGCATCTGCAGGCGGGAATGGACGACAGTCTTGCCAAACCATTTAAACGGGCGCAACTGCATGCTGTTCTTGAAAAATGGCTGAATGCAACGGCATTCCCCCCACCTGCTCCATCATCTTCGAGCGCACCGCCTTCCTGAGATGTCGAGACATTCCATGCCCAAAAAAAGAAAATTCACAACCCTTCTGACGGTCATTATCCTGCTGTCCCTCGGAGCCATGGTCTACCTGGTCAGACCCATGCTCAGGCAAGACAACCACCCGCGGGCACTGCGGATCGACACCCTGAGCGCCCGACCCTCGCGAGACGGCAGATCCCAGACCCTGCATATCGAAGGTGACGGCTTCAACCGCCGAACCGAGGTGGCCCTGGCTCAGGACCTGGGCAATCACCGGGCGGTCGCCGCCACCTTCAACACCCTGGGACCTATCAACGATATGGCTTTCTCAGGGGATACCGCGTATCTGGCCAACCGCGACAAGGGCATTCAGATAGTCGATTTCAGCAACCCTCTCAAACCCGTGCTGCAGCTCAGCAGCCACCGGACACTTTCACCCCTTAAACTTGCCCTGGGCGAACAGAAACTGTGGGCGGCCATGGGAAGAGACGGCATCCTGGTTGTGCCAAACGGTTTTTTTGATCTGTCATCGACATCGAATAGCCCTGCCACCATAACAAAACCGATTCGCTTCACCCCCTCTGGGCACCCGATCGACCTGATTCTTTTTGATGACGATACGGCCTGCCTGGCCCTGGCCGGCGATGGGATCGGTTTCGTCACCCTGGGTGCCGGGGACGGGAAAAAGGTTCTGAGCACCCTCGCCCTGCCAGGGCACGCTTCAAAGGTTGCGCGCAGCGGAAGGACGATCTACGTCGCCAACTTTCAGGAGGGTTTGCAGATCGTTGACGCAGCCGACCTGAGCAAGCCGCGACTGCTAAAAACCCTGAACGAATTCGAAAAGATCGGAGATATAAAAATTTCAGGAAACCTGGCCTATATAGTCAGCAAAGGCCAATTCGCCATCCTCGACATCAGCACGCCGGAATCCCCGGTAACACTCAGCACCATCGATTTCATCGATACCGCCTTTGTATCGAACATCAACCTGGCGGACGGCCGAGCCTACCTGTTGAACAAGTCAGGGATCCTGATCATCGACATCGAAAAACCCTCCAGCCCCTTCATCAGCAACTGGGTCGACATCCGAAGCCCCCACAGGGTCGTTGTCCGAGGGAACTACCTGGTGGTGGCCCAGGGGGAAAACGGCCTCCGCATCATCGATAGAACAAAGCTGAATCATTCTCCTCCAAACCTCTACGCCTCCAGGACCAGAGCGAAGGATTTTTTAATTCATGAGGATCTTGCCTATCTTGCCTCGGGCAACAGGGGATTAGAGATCGTCGATACGGCTTCGGTACCGACCAAGAGCCTGGCGGTCATTGCGTTGCCAGGTTTTTCCAACTCGATAGCGCGTCATGAAAAGACTCTCTACGTCGCATCGTTTGACCCAGGAGTTCAGATGGTGGATATCCGGAACCCGGTTTCCCCCAAGCAGGTAGGGACGATCCCGGGCAGCGAAGGGGCCACCCGGGTCGTTGTTTCAGAGCAAAGGGCTTTTATGTTGCTTTCGGCCAAGCGCCCCCCTTCTGCTCCTGGGGCCCGATCAAAAACCGTTTCGATTCTTCAGGTTTACGACCTGTCGACAGCCCACAGCCCGGAGCTTTTAGGTCAAAAGGAATTCCAGCACCAGGTGGCGAATATGGCGGTCAACGGAGACCTGATCTATCTTGCCTGCAACCAAAGGGGATTGGTGATCATGGATGTCAGCGACCCTCAAAGCCCGCGCGAAGTGGCGACCGCGGCTCTGCCATGGCCGCAGCAGAACTTTGCCCACAGCCGGGATGTGGCTGTTAAAGAAGGGTTTGTTTTTGTTGCCAACGGGGGGGAGGGAGTCCAGGTCTTCGATATGAAAAACCCGAAAAAGCCGACTCTGGTGGCGTCGGTGAAAACCCCCGGGTTCGTCAATACAGCGGCGTTATCGGGAAACACTCTGTATGTCTCGGACCATAAAAAGACCCTGCTGACACTCGATGTCACAGAGCCGACAAAGGCCCGAATCACCGGCATTCTCGATCTGGCCTTGGTGCCAAGAAGAATAGCCCTTACAGAGGAATCGCTGTATCTGGTGAGCAATCTGGTGCCGTTGATGAAGGTCCCGCTGCCCGCAACGCCGCGCAAAGTGAAAATCAGCGGCGACAGCGAGCTGTCAGCCACGTTTGCCTGCAGCGATATTCCGCAGAATGCCATCGTGCAGCTTATCAACGGTCCGCATATCGTCTCCTATCCGGCCGAGCTTGAGTGCCCTGCAGAGACGCAGCCGTGAACGGGACAAAGCAATTTCAGAAGCTGTACTCAACCCCGGCCCAGAACTGACGCCCCATCTCATATGTATCGTCCGATTCGCCCAAGGTCACTTTCTGGTTAAATACATTATTGACTTCGAGGCTCAGCACCAGCTCCTGTTCACGATAGACCATCTTGCGCCAGTCGATCTTCCAGTCAAAGATCCATGATTCAGCCTGTTTTTCTTTTTTATAGGCCAAGTCAACTTCACCAGGAACACCCGCCTCTATCCAGTCACTTGTCTTGATCCTTTCCAGCCCTTCATATCCGCTGCGATACTTGGTGAAATTGGTAAATGTAAAATTCCAGGGAAGGTTCACTGAATAAGTGAAATTAGCGATCCAGGGTCTGTTAAAGTCTTCCCTGGGCAACTCTTCGTGTTTATAGATTTTACCGTCGTACCAGATGTTTTCTTCAAGGGTCTCATCCTCGAGAATAACATCGTAATTATCATTGCTGGTCTCACTTTCCTGATACGTGGCGTTCAGGGCCATATAATGGCTGCCCCATCTTCTATCCCAGGAAGCAGAATACTCCTCGTGACGACTGCGTCCGTTGTTATTCAAAACGTAGGGACGATTTCCATCGGTGTCTTCAGGACCATAGGTTCTGCTGAACTCTTCTTTTCCATCTCTGCGGACATAGGCAAGAAGAAGCCGCCCTCCAAACAATCCCTGATCAACTCCAATGACCGATTCGTCAGAAAACGGGGTTTCCAGGTCCGAGATCTGATATCTGTTGGGACTTTGCGTAGTCGGCGGATCGGGCCAGGGAACTGGACGGTTATCTTTTAGCAACGGGCTTCGTATTTCGACACGTGAAGAAGGCCACCCTTCACGCAAATTATAGGTCAGTAAGCTCTTGCCATAATAGCGGTTCCATCCGCCAATTACGAGTGTCCGGCCTGTTCCAAAAAGATCCAGGGTTCCGGCCATGCGGGGAGCCAGATTTCCATTATGATTGAAATCATCATAAGAGAACCTCAGACCTGGCCGCAGCGTCAAGCGCCAAAAACGAATGGCATCCTCCAAGTAGAGACTGTAAGTATTGATATCGGCTTTTTGCTTGTCAGCATCAAATGCTGTGCGTATGAAAAAGAATTGCTCATTCTCTTCACAGCCAAGGGGGTCCTGATCGCACAGGACCGCGCTCATCTCCTTAGCTCTGGAAAAAATGTAGGAGGTTTCCTTGCGATGGTAGGTTCCGACGACCCTCTCGAATTCGATCCCGGCATTAAACTCATGAGATGCCAGAGGGCCGGCCACAGGATTTAAATCAAGATCAACCTGGAACTCGACACTTTCCTGGCTTTTATCAATATCGCCAAAGCCTCCCTCGAAACTTCTGGTGCCGGTATCTCCAATATTTCCCCAGTCCTTCTGCTCTGTGATCAGCCACGAATAGTGGTGGGGAGGGGCATTGCGTGAATTTTCGCTGTATTGATAGGCCGCATCGACCTGAAGTAGCCCTTGATCAAAGTGGTGCTTCAAAGAGGCTCCCAGGTTTGTTCCCCCTCCATCTAACGTGAAGTCGCTATTTTTTGTATTCGGTTTAAAAAGCTCTGCGCGGTAAGGTGCATGGGCAATGGTGAAATTAAAATCATTCCCAGCGGGGAGGTCCCAGACCCCCTTGAGAAAAAAGTTTTCATTCCTGCGAGTCTGTTTTTTGGTGGAGCCAAGATGGCTAAGCGGTATTTTCGAATAGTTTTGAGAATAGGAGGCCAACATACCAAAACGTGGTGAAATCGGAATATCCATATCTATTCCGCCATCATGTCTGGTGAATCTGGGTTGCTTGGAAGAGATATTGGAGATCTCCGGGGTGCCCATCAACCTTATCGACTACGTTATTCACGGCACAACAATAGGCACCAACGCAATTATTGAAGGCAAGGGTGCCGGAGTTGGCCTTATCACCACGGCCGGTTTTGAGGATGTCCTGGAGATTCGAAGGGTGGCACGGCCAAAGGA
>CALZIC010000238.1:1916-6732 GCA_945787285.1 uncultured Desulfuromonadales bacterium | reverse complement strand
GGAAGAGTAGGGGGCGAGACCCGGTATAGACATAGGGAAATGGAACACCGTTCATCAGCATCAATACCTGGGGGTTCAGGCCGGTATGGATGCCGCGAATCGAGTAAATCGAATCAAGCCGGCTTAATGGCGAAAGCGAGACATGAAGCCCGGGAACCGTCTCCAGAACCTCATTGAGGTTTCTCGCCCCCATCGCCTTGATGTCCTCAGCGGTAATCACGCTCGCCACCGCCGGAGCCTTGTTGAGCGGCTTGCTGCTGCCGGTGGCAATGCTGACGAAGTCCTCATCGCCGTACAGGGACTCGAAGTCTTCCTCGTAGGGGGATAACTCGAAAGGTTGGGGTGGTTCCTCGGCCATGGCCAATTGCGCCATGCCCAAAACCATGATCATCATGCTCAGAAGGATTTTGTCTCGCACCATCTTACTTCCTTGTTGGACGGTCTTCGCGGTTGCGTTATGCGGTTGACTGACGGCTCATCGTGGTTCCCTCCAACGAATAACAATAAAAATAAGAAATATTAGTTTTGCCTGTTGCTTGTTCCGGTTAGCAGTGTCCGGCGGGCCCGGTGGGAGCTGGTTGGTCGTGCATCGGACCTGCTTCTGTTTCCATGGACGCGGCCAGGTTTTCCTCCGACCGGCCCAGGGGCGATTCCGCGGCGACGGCGATCGGGAGCGGTATGTTCAGGGTGAAGGCGGTCCCTTCGCCCGGTTCGCTCTTCATGGTGATGCTGCCGCCCATCAGGGTGCAGAACCTTCGGGTAATGGCCAGCCCCAGTCCCGTCCCTTCAAATTTTCGCGTGGTGCTGCCGTCGGCCTGGCGGAATTCCTCGAAGATAAGTTCCTGTTTGTCGGAAGCAATTCCTATGCCCGTGTCCTTGACCTCGATGGCGAGCAGCCGGGAACATACAGCGACATCGAGTGAGACGGTACCGTTGCTGGTGAACTTGGCGGCGTTGCTGAGCAGGTTGAGCAGAATCTGCAACAATTTTTCCCTGTCGACTTGCAGCAGCCCACCTTGGTCGAGGATTTCAGCATTTAACAGGTTGCCGTTTTGCTTCATGATCGGCCTGACCGTTTCGCAGGCCTCATCGATCAGTGCCCGGATGCTGACCGGCTCAAGGTGAAGTTCCATGCGCCCGGCTTCCACCTTGGCCAGATCGAGGATGCCGTTGATCAGACCGAGCAGGCGGCGGGAGTTGCGGATGATCCGTTCAAGGTCCTGAACCGCGTCGTCGTGTCCGTCGATCTCGAGATCTTCGCGGGCCACATCGGCATAGCCGATAATGGCCTGAAGGGGCGTTCGCAGTTCGTGGCTCATGTTGGCCAGAAACTCCGACTTGTGGCGACTGGCCGAAAGGGCGGCATCCCGGGCCAGCACCAGCTCCTGGGTGCGGATGGCGACTTCCGACTGAAGCCGGTTGCCGTGTTCGCGCAGCCGCTGGTCGCGCTCTTCGAGGGTCTCCATCATGGTATTGAAAATTGCCGCCATGTCGGTGATTTCCTTGGGGCCCTTGAGCCTGGCGCGGACCCGGGCGGTTTCCTTCTTGGCCGATTCCATCACCCTGGACAGCTCGTACAGGGGCCGGGTCATGCGCTCGATTCCCAGGTTCATGAGGATCAGCAGGCTCAGGGCGAAGGTGACGGCGATGGCGGTGTTGCTCGAAAGGATGCTGAACTGCATGTTGCGAAGGGTCGATTTGCCCATGCCGACATAGGCGTAGCCGAGCAGTTCGCTGCCGCTGGTCTCGGTATAGAAGAGGGCCTCTTCGCTGTCACCATCCTCGCCAAGGTCCTCCGAATAGACCGGGGCGATGAAATGCCATTGCGATGCGGTCTCCTTGAGGAGAAAGGGCGATTCCTTGCCGGGAAGGGGGTCGTTCGGCATCGCCCCGACCGTTTCGTCGCCAAGCATGAACAGGGACTGTCCTGCCGGATCGAGAATTCCCGCCCTCTGCACATCGGGAAAGCTGAGAATGGTCTTCAGCGGTTTCAGGGCATTCTCTTCGCTGCGGTAGAGCAGGGCCAGAAGACTCTGGTCGGCCAGGTTGCCGGTAATCTGCAGCCCCTGGGCAATCATCAGGGCCCGGGTGCGGTTGCTGGTGGCCCAGGCGGTGGTGATGGCCGACGTGAGGGCCAGGCCGAAAACGCCGATGGCGACGATGCCGAGCAGCTGCCCGCGAAAGCTGATTTTTGAAATCGATCGAAAAGTCATCGTCCGCCCTACGGGAATCTCAGCTGAATGGCTTCCTGCTGCTGCGAGCTTAAGCTCAGGCCCAGATGGGCCGCGGTACGAAAGTTGACCGCCATCTGCAGATCGCTCATCGGAACGAGCGCGGCCGGCTGCCGGTTCGATGCCACTGCGGAGGCCATTTGAGCCAGCCGCTGCCCCAGGGCGAAGTTGTCTGGGTAAAAGGAGAACAACGCCCCTTTCTGGGCGTGACCCGGGTTGCTCGAAAAGAGGACGAATTTCTTGGCCCAGGCCGCTTCGAGCAGCATCGGAAGCACCACCCGGTCTTCCCTGTCCGATGAAATATGGTCCTGCGGCAGCCAGATGGCATCGTGGCCCCGAACGGTTTTGTCGATCAGGTCGCGGTAGCGGGTCACCGCCGCGCGCAGGCTGTCCACCGGGTAGGCGTGCAGTTCCAGGCCCCTGGCCGCTGCAGCCTTGCGGGCCTCCCCGATCAACCAGTCGTTCATGGCAGGGCTGTAGACGACGTAGATGCGTCTGGCGCGGGGAACCAGGTTTTTATATTCCTCAAAAAGGCGGTCGGGGGAGGCGGCCAGGCTGATGCCGGCGAGACTACCGGGGGGCATGAAAACGCTGCCGGCCACAACCGGCACCATGCTGTTGAGCTGTTGGGCGGCCCGGAAGCCACGGCTGCTCAGCGCGATGACCGAGGCCGGGCGTTTTCTGGAAAGCCACTGCTTGACCTGGTTCGGTTTGAATTCCTTTGGCAGGGGGTAGTGAATAACGGAGGATGAGGATTCGGACTCAATCCCCCTGAGGATGGTTTGAAAGACGGAACGGTACGGCTCACGTACCTCGGGATAGAGAACCGCCAGCTCGGAAGCCGCCCATGCGTGACCGGCTCTGGTGCCTCCGGAGAGGAGTGCACAGAGCAGGATCATGGCCATAAAAAAGGAAATACGTCTGGGCACAGCGTCGATGCAATTCTAATACAGGTTCAGGGTGGCGGGGCGATACAATGATTCCGCCATCTTAAATAATAATACAGAGTGTGTCGAGCGGTAATCGTTCGGCGCGGTCTTGCCGCTCCCTAAACGCTCAAAGCTACCGGCGGCGGTCAGTCCTCTTCCGGCAGGTCGATTACGGGCTGCTTCTGCAGGCGTTTGTAGTAAAAGTTCTGCCCGTACAGGACGGCGGCCGGGTTGTGCCCGGTGACCCGGTCTTTGGCCACCAGGGTCGTCACCGGCGCTTCGGAATACTTTGCAAAAAGCATGTCATGTCCGACGCACAGCCCCATGATGATGTTCATATCGGTTTGCGCCTGGTTGAGCAGCCGGGCCTGGGCGATGGGGTTGCAGGCCGGCTCGAAGGTGCCGGGGCGCACCTTGTCGTTTTCCTCAAGGCCGAGTTCGAGCTTGTCGATGCTGCCGGCCTTGCAGCAGACGGTGAGCGGCTCGAGCTTCTGGGCGCGCAGAATGTCGGCCAGGCGCGAGGTCTCCTCGAGCAGGCCGATGCAGGTGCCGATGCCGATTTTGCGGTATCCCATCAGGCGGGCCAGGGCGATGGTGTCTTCAACCCGGGTCCAGCGGGCGTTGACCGCGTCGGATCCGGGAACCGGCTGGTAGCACAGCCCCTCGACCTGGGCGGCGACCCGGGCCAGCTTGGCATCCTGGTCATCGCCGGTATATTTCTGAAACGATTCTTCGATGACTTCAGCCTCGCGCTCCGAGGGGCAATATCCGGGGCGGGGCGGGCCGTTGTCCGGCTCGCTCCAGCAGTTGGTGGTGCCCTTTTTCTGCCACAGGCTGCTGCAGTTGGCGCAGGAGAGGGGGGCTTTGGGGTCTTGGCTCATGGTCCGGCTCCCTGTCTTGAATGTCTTCGGGGGAATCAGGTGTCACGTAAGACGCTATTCTGAAGGGAATTGGGGCAAAGTTCAAGAAAAGCTTTTCATCGGGCCAACCCTGGGGGAACAATTACCGGGAAATGTGTCAAAATTTCCGATAGGAGCCAAAGTTTTGACAGGGCCCGTTCCCGGGAAACGGCATATGCGCCCTTTAGGGACAGGTATGTAATTTGCAAACCAGAGGAGCGTTGGACGCGATTTTCGATTCCTGAAGGAGGTTGGTTTTGCGAACATTTCGCTGGCCCTTATTGGTGGGCCTGTGGCTTCTTTGGGTGATGGTCCTTCCCGGCTGGGGTGGCGATCGTATTGTGATCGAAGGGACCGGCGACAGTCAGTCTCTGCTTCGCCGGCTGGCCCAAGCCTTTGAGCAGAGACATCCAGGGACCACGGTCGAGGTTCCCGACAGCATCGATTCTGCCGGCGGGATCAAGGCTACGGCCCGGGGAGAGTGCGACCTTGGGCGCATTGCCCGGCCGCTCAAGGCGCGGGAACGGGAGTACGGCCTGAATTACCGGCTGTTCGCCTATTCTCCGGTCGTGTTCGCCGCCAATCTCCCCTCGAAATGCCTCGACTCCCTCTCCCCAGACCAGGTGCGGGGAATTTTCTCCGGAAAGATTCGGGACTGGGCGGAACTCGGGGAGTGCGAAGAGCACAAGATCTACGTCGCCGTCCGCGAAGAGGGCGACTCTTCCCGCCAGGTCGTCGAGCGGGAGATTGCCGGCAT
>CALZIC010000238.1:0-1888 GCA_945787285.1 uncultured Desulfuromonadales bacterium | reverse complement strand
GTCGATGTGACCGTGCTCGGGATCGACGGTGTATCCCCCTCGGAAAAGAATGTTCAGGGCGGAAAATATCGCTTGGTCAGTCCTTTCGGGCTGGTCTGGAGGGGGGAGCTCTCCGGGACCTCCAGGATTTTTGTCGATTTCATCTTCAGCGCCGAGGGCCGACAGATTATTCGCGCTGAAGGGGGCTGGCCGGTGGAGGGTCGCTGACGACACCAGGGCGCACCTAATAAGCTATCGCTTCATATCGAATCGGAGTCCTATGCTTCTTCGCTCCCTGAAACATAAATTCATGCTCGGTCAGGTGGTTGCGACCCTTTTCAGCATTCTGCTGATGGGGGGATTCAGTTACGACCTGATGGTCAACGCCCTGAAAAGCGCCCAGCATGAGAAACTCGAGATTCTCAGCGAGCAGCTTGCCCTGAATATGGCCGAGGATCTCGAGGGGTACAAAAGTCTCTTGAGCCGGGTGGAAACGCTCGATTATCACCGCTCGGGCCGGGATCTGGCCCTGGTCAGGCATTTCAGCAAGCTCCACAGCGGGATGCCGCTGCTGAGTTACCTGAATGAGTCGGGCCAGGAAGAGCTCAAGGTCATCGACGGCGCAAAGAGTGAAAAGCTGATCGATTATGGCGAGGCCTCCTGGTTTCAAGCGGCGATGGCCAAGCCGAACGAGGTCATTGTCTACGGCCCGATGACGGTGGACGAATACAGCGAGCCGGTGCTGCAGCTGGCCCAGGCCCGCGTCGACTATTTCGGCGACCAGTTTACCGGAGTGGTGCGGGGGGGCGTTCCTCTGAGTCTGCTCTCCAGGGCCCTTGCCGGACAGAAGATCGGTGAAAGCGGCTTTGTCGTTCTTCGTGACCGCGCCGGCCGCCTTTTGTTCGGTTCCGGAAAAGCCGGCACGATGCCCCCTCAGGCCCCCCGTGGCGCCGGCATCTCCGACCCTTTGCCCAGAACCGGATCCGGGGAGGTTCGGCAGGGCGAAATTTTCGGCGTCGATTGTTTCTGGGCCTCATCGCCGGTCCCTGAGATGGGATGGTCCATCCTGGTCGCCCTCCCCCATAGCGAGTTTATGCAGGAGCCCAACCGGCTGCTGGTCTCGGCGCTGGTCATCGGAGTGCTGGCGCTTACCCTTGGTCTGGCCCTGATCGTTGGAATCAGCGGTCCGCTGGCGCGCCACCTGAAAACCATTGCCCGCCACACCCGCAGGGTCGCTGCCGGTGATCTTTCCGGGCGGCTCGATGTTGAAACAGGCGATGAACTGCAGCTTCTGGCCGACTCGGTCAACGATATGACCGAGGGTCTTTTCCGGGCCAACCAATCGAGGGATAAGCTCGACAGCCTGTTGCAGTCGATCATCGATCCGCTAATCGTTACCGATGAGCACGACCTGGTCATCAAGGTCAACCAGGCGCTTCTTGATCTGCTGCAAAAGACCGAAGCGGAGATCCTGGGGCTTCCCCTGGCGGATTTTTTCCCTGAAGACAGTCCCTTCTCCACCCCGGGCCAGGTCCGTGTCTCGCTGCGCTCGGGGCGTTTTGCCGATGTGGAAACGGCGATTGTCAGCTCTGCTGGAACGGTCGTGCCGGTTGTCTTTTCCTGTGCCCTCTGCGAAGCAGACAGCCCATCGGCGAGCGGTTTGATCGCAACGGTCAAGGACATCACCGAGCGCAAGGAGTCCGAGCTGGAGATTTCCCGGCTGGCTTACTACGACCCGCTGACCGGGCTGCCCAACCGGACCCTCCTTCAGAACCGCCTCGATATTGCCATCCAGCAGGGCAAGCGGGACCACCTCAAGCATGGGGAGCTGCTCGGAATCCTGTTTCTCGACCTCGACCGCTTCAAGGTGGTCAACGATACCCTGGGCCACGACGTCGGGGACCGGCTG
>CALZIC010000237.1 GCA_945787285.1 uncultured Desulfuromonadales bacterium | reverse complement strand
GAAAGTATACTCCGTTGACAGGGGGGGCGAAAAGTTTTAGACTGCCTCTTTTCACCTGAGCTGGAGGGCCTGTGCGAACCGGTTCTCACATATCGATAAACGAAGGAGTGCTCATGAAGGTTCTCGTTACCGATGAAATTTCCCAGGAAGGCCTTCAGCCTCTCCTTGACGACCCGCGCATCCATCTCGACATCAAGCTTGGCCTGGCGCTGGAAGAATTGTATCAGGAGATCGGCGCTTACGATGCCATCATCACCCGCAGCGGCACCCGGGTCGACCAGCCTCTGCTGGATCATGCCACCAACCTGAAAATAGTCGCCCGGGCCGGCGTCGGTATCGACAATGTCGATGTTTCCTATGCCAGCAAGAAGGGGATCATCGTCGTCAACGCCCCATTCGGTAATGTCAACTCGGCCGCCGAACATACCATGGCGCTTCTTCTGTCGTTCTGCCGCAAGGTGACCGTCGCCAACGCCTCCCTCAAAAGCGGCGAATGGAAGCGCGCTCCCTTTACCGGCTGCGAACTCAAGGGCAAGACCATCGGCGTGATCGGTCTCGGCAAGGTCGGCGGCCGCGTGGCGCTGCGCTGCAAGGCTTTTGAAGCCGAGGTTCTGGCCTGCGACCCGTACATTTCCGAAAAACGCGCCGAGGACCACGGGGTCAAGCTGGTCCCCCTCGAGGACATTATCCGCTTTTCGGACATCATCACCGTGCATACCCCCCTCAACGATGAAACCCGGGATATGATCAGGGGCGAGCATTTTGCAGGCATGAAAGAGGGCGTCATCATCGTCAACTGCGCCCGCGGCGGTATCATCAGCGAAGAGGCGATGCTCGAAGCCCTCGATTCCGGTCGGGTGACCGGCGCCGCATTCGATGTCTGGAGCGAGGAACCTCCCAAGACCGAGGTGCTGCAGAAACTGATCGCCCATCCGAAGATGGTGGTGACCCCCCACCTGGGCGCCAATACCTTCGAGGCGCAGAAGAATGTCGCGGTCGATGTCGGTCGCGAGATCATCCACTACCTCGACGGCACGGCGATCGAGAATGCTGTCAATATCCCCAAGTTCGATCCCGACCTCATGGACCACATGAAGCCGTTCATGAACCTGGTCAGCAAAATCGGCGAGTTCATTTCCCAGTTGGCTCCGGCCAACCCCAGCAAGGCGACCTTCGCCTACAACGGCAAGATTGCCCGCTACGACTGCGCCCCGCTGACCGTGTGCGGCCTCGCTGCGCTGCTTAACCGCCAGACCGAGCTGGAAGTCAACATGGTCAATGCCCGCCTGGTGGCCCAGAATATGGGAATTGTGGTTGAGGAGATCCGCACCACCGAATCCGAATCGTTCTCCAACCAGGTTACCCTGATCCTCGAATCGTCCGAGGGCAAGCGCACCATCGCCGGCACCTTGTTCGAAGGGCTGCCCAAGATCGTCAAGATGCGCGACTTCCAGACCGACTTTTCCATCGAAGAATATATGCTGGTTATCAGCTACGGCGATCAGCCGGGATCGATCGGCAAGATCGGCCGTCGCGAAAAGGCCGGCGAGGCGATGGTGGTTCTCTCGATCGACAGCCCCATTGACGAAGCCACCCTCGATCGGGTCGGCAAGGCGGTTGACGCCACCTTCATCAAGGCCGTTCATATGCCGTAGCAGGGCCCGCGACTTTTCCGCTCGCTTTTTTCTGAAACCAAAACCCCCGCCGTTCACGGCGGGGGTTTTGGTTTTTTAGGCTTCGCTTCCTCCCGCCTGTTCTTCTCTTTGCTGCGCAAGACCCTTTCATGTCAATCTTTGCCCTTTGCTGTCCTGGCCATGGCCCAAAGCCGCGGTGGATGTCGCATGTCGGTGCTGTCGCCGTATGGTATACACGATCGCCAAATGGTATTTGGTCTTTGTTAGGGTCAAAATTTCAGTGAGAACATAAAAGCCGTCGAGATTTTTATTTAGATTAATATTTTTAAGCGCTCATTGGATATTCCTCCGTTCTAAAACACGAGCAGGAGGCCGAAAAGGCCAAGTGGCGACGCGGAATCGGGGAGAGAGGAAGGGGGGATTCGGTTGAAAATACGGGCGATTGGCCAAGTGGTCCGACATGTTCTTTGTCTGCCGCACCTGCCGGGATGAAGGGGGCTCTGGCTAATGAGGGGGGAGTGGTTTTTGCTCCCCAGGCCCGGTAAAAATATACCGGTGTTTTTATCCTGAATAAAATTTCTCTTGACAATTTGCCGATATTTTTGTCTTTTAACGGGGTACTAGGAAACAATGTTTGAGAAACAATGTTCTAAGTGGTAATAACACAGTTCTGACGTTATATCGGGAAGTTAAGTCGAAAAGAAGGCCGGTTTTGCCGCAATTTGCCGCATTCCGGTGATTATTTCCTATCATCAGAGGGATGTCCGAAATGTCCAAAAAAGCGATTAAACCTTCACTTAAGAATCCGTTCGCACCGTCCGAAGCAGTTGAATTCACCATTCCTGGTGAGGTTGCCGGTGTCTCTGGCGGCTATGAAGAGGCGATGAAAGAGGGGCATGACCTCATCCAGCGCCCCATCAAATCGGTTGCCGTGGCCCAGGTCGAAAAGCAGCACTTCAAGAACCGCATGACCGTCTGGGAAAGGATCAAGGTCCTCACCGACAGCGATCCCAACATCCTGTTCCAGAACTGGGGCAAGAACCTCGACGGCGCCTCCCTGGTCACCGGAATTCTCAACATCGGCGGTCGTGACGTGGCTCTTTACGGACATGACTTCACCGTTCGCGCCGGATCGATGGATGCCACCAACGGAAGCAAGCTGGCCCGCCTGTTTCAGATGGCCGGCGAGAAGGGGATTCCCCTGATCGGCATGAACGACAGTGCCGGGGCCTTCGTACCTGCCGGGGTCGGCGGTCTCGACGGCTACGCCGAGGCCTTCACCGCTCTGCGCAAGATCAGCGGCGTGGTCCCCTCGCTGATGTGCATGTTCGGCTTCAACGCCGGCGGCGCCGGCGGCGGCAGCTACCTGCCCCGCCAGGGCAGCTTTTTGATCCAGCCGGAGGACACCTTCTTCGGCCTGACCGGCCCCGGGGTTGTCAAGTCGGTCCTCGGTGAGGACATCTCTCCCGAAGATCTCGGCGGTCCCAAGGTTCATGGCGCCTCCGGCGTCACCGACCTCACCGTCAAAGACGAGGTGGCGGCCCTGCGTACCGCAGTGCGTCTGCTCAGCTACATCCCTGACAACAACAGCGTGATGGCCCCTTACCAGGAAACCAGCGACCCCCTCGACCGTAAGACCTGGGAGATCAACACCCTGCTGAAGAAGGCCTTCAACTCGCCGACCGGCTTTAACACCCCCTTCGACGTGTCGATCATCATTCAGCAGATCTGCGACCATGGCGATTACTTCGAAATTCAGCCCGAGCGCTCCCGGGAGGCCGTGACCGCCTTTGGCCGCCTTGGCGGCAACGTGGTCGGTTTCGTGGCCAACAACAGCGCGGTGGCCTCCGGCCAGATCGACTGCGACTCGGCCCTGAAGATCTCCCGCTTCGTGCGCTTCTGCAACATCTACAACATCCCGCTGATCTTCATGGAAGACACCACCGGTTTCCTCCCCGGGCGCGAGCAGGAAGCCCGCGGCATCGTTCAGGCCGGGCGTTCCATGCTCGACTCCATCGTCGACGTGAGAACCCCGCGCATCCTGCTGATTCTTCGCAACGCCTTCGGCGGCGCTTACGCCTCCTACAACAACTACCCCACCGGCGCCGACCTGGTTCTGGCGCTGCCGACCACCCGTCTGGCGGTCATGGGGCCTGCCGGCAAGGAGTTCGTCTACAAAGGCGAGCTGCGCAAGCTGCGCAACGCGGTCCCCGAGATGGTCAAGCAGGCCGCCGCGGCGCGCATCTCGGCTGGTATGGACGGCGCAGGGGCCAAGAAGGATGCCGAGAAGGAAGTGGCCGAGTGGCTCAAGGTCGAGGAGACTGCGCTCAACACCCGTTACGAAAAAGAGCTGATGAACCCCAAAGAGGGTCTGGCTCTCGGCTCCATTTCGTCTCTGGTCATGCCGACCGATCTGCGCAAGGTTCTTGGGGAGAACATGAACTTCTTCCTCAGGCACTACAAGCCGTCTCCGATGGGCGGTATTCAGCGCGAGTTCCATTAATTTCCCCCCGCGAATACCCCATTGGATAAAGATTGGAGAGAATTCAACATGGCACAGACAATCGACATTAGCAGAGCTCGCTTAAACAACCCTTCTTCGCAGGGGGGAGACTCCAGCAAGGGGAAGCCGATGCTCAGCATATGCCAAGGCCCTAAACGTGAGGAGACCATGGATTTTTATACCAACAACCCCCTTATTCATAGAGACCGCAGTTTGAGCAAGTCCTCTTCCGAGTGGGTACGCTCCTTCTCCTGTGAAGAGCTCAAGCCGCTGATCGTCTGCCGCGGCCCCATTCGTAAAGAGGCGATGGACGTCTACGAGGAGATGGGGATCACCCATTACGGAATTCTCCTCTCGGAGAAGGACTCCATCGTCTACCCCAACGCGCTGGCTCCCGAGCTGCGTCAGCTCACCGATTCGACCCGCGTCCACCGGGTGCCCGACTACTCCGGAGCGAGCAAGGAAGAGCGCGTCGAGCGTATCAACCAGCTCATCCAGATCGCCAAGGACAACGGCTACGATTCGATCTTCGCCGGCTACGGCTTCATGGCTGAGGACGACGAATTCGTCGCGGCCATCGAAAAGGCCGGCCTCAAGTTCATCGGCCCCTGCTCGGCCACCCAGTCCGGCGCAGGCAAGAAGGACGAAGCCAAGCGTACCGCTCTCTCGGTCGATGTTTCGGTCACCCCCGGTATCGACAACGTCACCGCCCGCGCCCTGATCAAGAAGCACCCGAGCCGCGAGGCCCTGCTGGCGGTGGTCAAGGCCGAAGGTCTGACCTGTGACGAAAAGGTCCTCGCCGACCAGAGCCTCACCCTCGAGGCGCTGGCCGATCAGATCCTGTTCGCCTCCTACGACAAGGGGATCGACCTCTTCTCCATCGAGGAGCTCTGTGCCCAGGTGCAGATCGAGTGCATCGATATGTTCAAGAACTACCCCGGCGCCCGCATCCGCCTCAAGGCGATCGGCGGCGGCGGCGGCAAGGGGCAGCGCATCCTCGGGGCCTCCCTGCTTACCGTCAAGGAGCCTTCGGCGGCCCTGATCGAGCAGGCCGCCTCCGATGCTCCCGGCATGGTTCGCGAGATTCTCAACGAGGTCAAGGCCAACGGCGTAGGCGACAACAAGAACGTTCTGGTCGAGCTCAACATCGAGCAGACCCGCCACAACGAGATCCAGCTCCTCGGCAACGGCGAGTGGGCCATCGCTCTGGGAGGCCGCGACTGCTCCCTGCAGATGCATGAGCAGAAGCTGCTCGAGATCTCGGTGACCCAGGAAAGCCTGACCTCTCAGATCGAAAAAGCCCGGGCTGCCGGCAATGAGGCCGAAGCCAAGGCTCTCGAGTCCGACCTCAAGGTTCTCATTCGCATGGAAGAGGAGTCCGAGCGCTTCGGCAAGGCCGTCGGTCTCGATTCGGCCTCCACCTTCGAGTGCATCGTCGACCGTGACCGCCACTTTTTCATGGAAGTCAACACCCGTATCCAGGTTGAGCATCGGGTCACCGAACTGGTCTACAGCCTTAAGTTCACCAACCCCGATGACCCCAACGACTCTTTCGTCGTCGAGTCGCTGGTCGAGGCGATGGCCCTGCTCGCCGAGCACAAGGAGCGCCTGCCCCGTCCGGTGCGTATCCCCCGTTTCGGCGCTGCTGCCGAGGCGCGCCTCAACGCCACCGACTGCTCCCTGTCGCCGAGCGCCGGCGGCGTGATCCGCTACTGGACCAAGCCTCTCGAAGGGGAGATCCGCGACGACCAGGGCATCTGCATGGTGAACCCCGACACCGGCCTGTTCATGCGTTACAAGGTTGCCGGTGCCTACGATTCGAACATCGCACTGCTGCTGACCAAGGGCGACGATCGCCTGGAAAGCTACAACCACCTCTCCAAGGTCATCTGCAACACCAAGATCCGAGGAACCGATCTGGCCACCAACCTCGAGTTCCACTACGGCCTGGTCAACTGGTTCATCGGTACCAACGTCATGGCCAAGCCGACCACCCGCTTCGTGGTCCCTTACCTGACCCTGGTCGGGACCCTCAAGGAAGAGGCCAGCAAGCTCGACCCGGTCTATGCCTTTTTGCAGATGAAGAAGCACTACGCCGGGGTGGTATCCGAGCGGTTCGCCGACAACCCCGAAGAGGCGGGCGCGGCCCTCAAGGCCATCTCCGAGGTGCTCGACCGCAAGGGAACCCTGCTCACCCGTCCCATCGAGAAGCTCCTGTCCGATCCGCATATGCTCTCCGGCTGGCTGAGCCTCAACCGCAAAAACTTCCGCATCGATGGCGGCAAAGTGGTCTGGCTGCGCAACCCGCTGGTCATGCTCGAGGAGACCTACGCGTATCTCAACATGGCCTACCGCGCCGGCGAGCCTTCTGCGGAGATCATCTGGAGTCACGACAATGAGCTGCTGCAGGGCGGCCTGGCATTCTACGCCAGTCTGCGCGAGAAGTTCGGTCTCGACAAGGACGACTACTACCAGCTCAACGAGATGCTGCAGCAGGATGAGCCGCAGAACGGCTTTGACGCTGAGACCTGGGCCGAGATCCAGTCGGCCCATTTCGGCTACGAGGCGGGGCTCGAACTGCTCGGCATTCCTTTCCTGATTGCCGGCAAGACCAAGTTCTGGGACCTGAAGGTGGAAGAGGATCTCGAAGTCACCATCCCCGAGTACCTGAACGACGCCGATCTGCAGGCTCGCATGAAGAAGGTTCTGGTTCCGCCGCCGGCGACCAAGGCCGACGAAATCGTCACCCCGGGCGGCGGCATGTACTACGGCCAGGAAGCCCCGGGCATGCCGGCCTTCGCGACCGAAGGGATGCACTTCGAAAAGGGCCAGCCGCTCTTCATCCTCGAAGTCATGAAGATGTTCAACAAGGTTCTCGCTCCCTTCTCCGGAACCATCGACAAGATCGTTATCGAAGGCGGCGACGGCACCATCGTCTCCAAGGGACAGCCCCTCTTCAAGGTCACCCCGGACGAGAAGTTCGTCGAGGTCGATCCTAAAGAGATCGAGAAGCAGAAGCGGGCCAACACCGCTGAGTACTTGAAAGCGGTACTCTAGATTGTTTCGGTTCCGGCCGGAACCGACGTAGCGAAAAAAGCCCCCGCCTGACAAGGCGGGGGCTTTTTTATTCTTGTGCAGAAGGTGGCAGCTGCAAAAAAAACCCCAAAGCAGTCAGCCTAAGCGGCCGCTTTGAGGTTTGCTGGCTCTGAATCATTTGGCTTTGCGCTGGGGGCTACGGTGTCGGCGCCCATCTCTTGAACTGACAAATGGTTGCAAGGTCTCACTGCAGGAAAGAGCGGCACAGTGATGTGTCAATCACACCTTTAAGGCCGTGCTGGGTGTCCTGGTGCCGTTACACTCCCCCCACGAGGTTGTAGTCGTCCCCTTCCACACTCTCGGAGGTCGCTTCGAGAAACGATTTGGCCTGGGCATCCTTGACGATCTCGACCACCCCATGGTTGACGGACCAGATTGTACCGCAGATTTTGCATTCGACGATATCTTCGTTGAACTGGTCCGAATGAAGGTCAATCTCCACCTGTTCGCTGTTTTTACAGACTGGACACCTCATCGATTTCTCCTTTCGCGCAGCATGGGTAAAGTAAGCCAACGCCCCTATTATATATAGCGCGGAAGAATTAGCAAGGAGCAATGATTACGAAAGGCGTTATAAAACGGCATG
>CALZIC010000236.1 GCA_945787285.1 uncultured Desulfuromonadales bacterium | reverse complement strand
AACCTGATAGCTGGTCCCGGGCTCCGGGGGGCATAGGGAACGGCCATGGTCAGTCCTCCCAGGGCAGGTACGAGGAGTCGCGGTAGCAGCCCATGATCAACACCACGTTTTTAAACCACAGCGCGATCAGGCTGTAGTAGGCGAAGGTGATCAGCGCTCCGATAAAGCAGCCCAGCGACACCTCGAAAATGGCCGTGACAATCCCCCAGATAATGGCGATTATCGCCATGGCCGTGGCCAGCATGTCGAGCAGGAACGAGGTCCAGCGCGCCAGGTCGCAATCTCCGGTCAGGTGCAGGCAGATGAACCAGAAAAGAATCCAGGAGATGGTGGTCACCACCACCAGGGCAATGGCCACGCCGACGCTGTAGGGGTTGGGGGCGCAGCCGGCAATCACGATGGCGATACCGGTCAGGATCAGAAGGATGATGTTGGCGATCAGCCACAGAAGGCACAGGTTGAACCCCTGACTTCCGTTCCCCCCTGTTTCCTCTTCCTGCTCCGTTCCCGGGTCGGGCTCCGGTTCTGTTTCCGGCTCGCACGTCTGCAGCAGCTCGCGCGGGATGGTGGCGTCGTACCGGCAGTCGGGGCTTAGTTCCAGGGTCAGCCCCTGTTCGTCGAGGTCCGCCGAGGCGTACAGCAGTATGGCGGTCGCGGTATTTTCACCGTCCACATAGCTGTTGGCCACCCGGTCGGCGCCGTAACGCCAGAGCACGTACCCGGTGAAGGGCGCTCCGGAAAGCTGGGCAGAAACCTCGATGATGCGGTTGCCCGACTCGTCGCAGCCCCCATCCTGCGGAGCGGAAAAGGTCACCAGCCGGCAGGCCGCATCGCAGGGCCGACGCAGGCTCTCGGCTATCTCGAGAGGGTACTCGCAGTCGGGGGTGAGGCCGAAGATCACCTCGGTCTGATCCAGATCGGCCGGTTCGTAGGCCAGCTGCACGGTGGTCTGGGTGCTGTTGGAAAATTCGCTCTGCGCCAGGTTGCCTGCCCCGTAGCTCCAGACGGCGAACTGGTTCAGGGGAGGGCCCTGCACCGTGGCGGTAAGGGATACGAGTCGGTTGCCCGATTCGTCGCAGCCGTCATCGGCAGGCTCCGAGAAGGTGACGGCGGGGCAGTGGGACACCTCGCAGAGCATCTCAAGCTGCACTTCAGTGCTGCAGTCGGCGGGGCCCCCCAGGCATCGGGCGTGCACCTCCGCCCGCCCCTTGCAGGCAACCCCCTTGAAAAAGGCCGTCCATTCAAAGGTGGCCGAGAGGTTGTCGTTGGTCAGCACCGAGGCCACCTCGGTGCGCACCTCGCCCGACTCCAGGCTGAGGCGCACCTCGATTTGCGTAAAATCCCCACTCGGGGTGCTCAGCGTGGCCGGGCATCCGCTCACCTGCCCAACGACGTTCACCGACTCGTATTCGCCCAGTGTCGGATTGAACTGGGCCCCCTCCACCCGATTCACGACGACTTCGCACATGGCGTGATCCTGTTTTATGAATGGCGCAGATTCAGAGGATTGGTCAAAAAGTCCAGATAGGCAAATCCCCCATCCTTACCGAAAATGTATTAATTCAACTTTCTCAACCATTAACAGGGATTTTAGCGCTGTCAAGAAAGGAGCCTGGGCAGAGGCGGCCTTTACAGGGTATTGTATATCAGTCCATTCACCCCAATCTCGACCTAAAGGTGTTTCATGAAGAGTGAGTCGTTTGAACTCGAGGTACAACACGCTATCGAGACGATTCCAGAGGAGCTTCGCAGCCGGATTGAAAACCTGGTTTTCCAGGTTGAAGACTGGGCTTCGCCGCAGACCCTTGCCGCCATGGGGTTCGAAAGTCCCCGTGACTTATTGGGGGACTACCACGGCTGGCCGCTGCCCGAGCGCGACAGCAACTACGGTCAGTGCGCCCCCGACGTGATCACCGTCTACCAGAAAGCGGTGGAGGCCTATGCCCAGGAGACCGGGGAGCCGCTTTCGAAGGTGGTTTTCGAGACCATCGTGCATGAGCTGGCGCACTATTTCGGGTTCACCGAAGAGGAGATGGATGAGATTGAGTCTCTTTGGGCCGGCGGGGGAGAATGATGATTCCCCGTGGCCGGTAAAAAGGAGACCGCCGGGAAAAATGACAGGATTATCGCGAGTATGGCCGGAATCTCGCGAGTATGGCCGGAATCTCGCGAGTATGGCCGGAATCTCGCGAGTATGGCCGGAATCTCGCGAGAATCGCCGCGAGCTGCGTGATTGATCCGGCTGTTGATTTGAATAAGAAAATGGGTCTGCCTTGGCAGGCCCTTTTTCGTTTTTGTGGGAATCTTTCGGGGGGAGGCGTCCTGAATCACTTTATCTATCAAAATAAAGCGGCACCCAATATGCATGTGTTCCCCTGAAACCCTCACGAGGAGCTGAACCTATGAAAGTTGCACTGGTTGTTGATGACGAACCCATGATCCGCCGGCAGGTGGCCGAAACCCTCGCCGACTACGGCTTTGACGAGATCGTCGAGGCGGAAAATGGCGCCGATGCCGTCAATGTGGCCGAGATCAAGAAGCCGTTGCTGATCGTCATGGACGTGTCGATGCCTGTTATGGATGGAATCACGGCTGCTGAAAAAATAGGCAAAAAAATGGAAGTCCCCATTGTTTTGCTGACCGCCTGTGCCGATGCGGAGACGGTCGAGCGGGCGCGACTGGCCGGGGTGATGAACTACGTGCTCAAGCCGTTCCGCAACGAGCAGGTCTACGCCTCGGTCGATCTGGCCATTCACCAGTTTGTCGACCTGTCGACCCTGCGCGATGAGGTCGGCAAGCTCAACGATGCCCTGGAAACCCGCAAAATGGTCGACCGGGCCAAGGCGACCCTGATCAAGCAGGGGATGAGCGAGCCTGAGGCGTACCGCAAGATGCAGAAAATCGCCATGGACAAGCGCAAGAGCTTGAAGGAAGTGGCCGAAGCCATCCTGCTCATGGAAGGGTAATCCGTCATGGGGGCGACCACCTTAAACCTGTGCAATCAGCCGCCCTGGGCGATCGCTTCGCGGCATTTCAACCGCCATCCCCAGTCCCTGGAGATCCAGGGGGTGAGACATGCCAACCGCCTCCTTTTCGAGCGGTTGGCGGCCCTCGACAGCACGGATGAGCGTGGCGCGCTCTTTCACGACTACATGGATGTCACCTTTCAGCTTCACCAGTGGGAGCAGGCGGCCACCAAGCGGGGGCGCAAAGCGCTTAAAAACAGCTACCTGCGTTTTCTCAAGGGGTGGATGTTCGAATCGAACTCCCTCGAGGGAGCGGTGCTCAAAGGGTGGGTCGAAAGCCGCCTCGGTCTGCCCCCCACCTTTCACAACGAGCCGATTGCCGACATTCACTCGGAGTCCTATTTTCTCTACACCGTCGATCGCATGAAAGGGTCGGCCCGCACCAACGCGATCCAGGCCCAGCTCGACGTTTTGTTCGAATATGTTCAGGACGAACTGAAAAGGCGCTACCCCGGGCAGACCCATTTGACCCTTTACCGGGGGATCAACGATTTTATTGAGCATAACGTGATTGAGGAGCTGGGCAAAAAACGCTACCTGATGCGCCTCAACAACCTCAATTCGTTCACCACCGACTTTGAAAGAGCCTGGGAGTTCGCAGAGGGCAGAGGGCAGAAATTTCCTGACCACTGACAACTGTCTACTGACCACTGATTTCGGAAGTGATGAGTGATGAGTGATGATCGGGGCGAGGATCCCCAGCTGATATTCGAACGGGCCCGGGGGGCCTTTCTCGGCCTGGCGGTAGGAGACGCGCTCGGCGCGACCACCGAGTTCATGATGCCGGGGGAGATCCGGGCGCAGTTCAAGGTGCATCGCAAGGTCGTCGGCGGGGGGTGGCTGCACCTGAAGCCGGGGCAGGTGACCGACGATACCGAAATGTCCCTGTGCATTGCCCGCGCCCTGATCACTGCCGGGGGTTGGGATCTGAAAGGGATCGCCGACAACTTTCTCGCCTGGATGCGCGGCAAACCCATCGATATCGGCTCGACCTGCCGCAGGGGCATTCGCGACTACATGCGCAAGGGGCAGCTTGAAACCCCCTATAATGAATGGGATGCCGGCAACGGAGCGGCGATGCGCATGGCCCCGGTGGCCCTCTATACCCTCGGTGACCCGGCTCTTTTGGACCGATACGCGGTGGAGCAGGCCCACCTGACCCATAATCATCCCTTGTCGGATGCGGCCTGCCTGGCCATAGGGCGTATGGTGCAGGGGGCGATTCTTGGATGCGATCGTTTCGAGCTGCACGCCATGACCCGTGAACTGGTGGGAAAGCATCCGAACTTTAACTTCAATAAGTACAAGGGGCATGCCGACTCGTACGTGGTCGACACCCTGAAAACGGTTTTCCACTACCTCTTCACCACCGCCGATTTCGAAGAATGCCTGATCGGGGTGGTCAACCAGGGGGGGGATGCCGACACCACCGGCGCCATTGCCGGAATGATCGCCGGCGCCTTTTACGGCCCCAACGCCATCCCCAAATCGTGGTGGAAAAAACTCAACCCCACGGTGCGCCAGGAAGTGGAAGATTCGTCCGAACTGCTGGTCCGCCTCTCTCCCTGGGCCGGCAGAGGCGGTCATTGCTCAAGCGGGACAGATTGAAACCGGCCTGAGGGCGGGTGATGCAAAGTGAGACCCTGACAATCGATAAATCGTGCACAAAGGGGTGTGCGAGACACGGCAACGATGCCCGCGGAGATTTCTCTGTGGGCTTTTGTGTTCAAAGTACTCTGGAAAGGAAGAAACCATGACTGACAAAGCCAATGACAGCCTGACCCTGGCCGAAGCTGCAAAGGCTCTCGGCGCAACGCCCCTCAATGTCCTCATGCACGTCAAACGTAAAATGATCGAGGCCCAAGAGGTCGAGGGCCAATGGATTATCAGCAGAAAAAGCCTGGAAACCTTTTTGTCCACCCGCAGCGAGGAAGATCAGCCTCTCTGTGAGAGCCATTGCAGCAAAAAAGGCGGCTGCGGTTCCTGCGGTTAAAAAACGGAGAAAGGAGAAAAACATGGGCATCGTCATAAAACCATCCGATCTTCAGTTTCGCTACCCCAAAAACAAAGACGATCGCGATCGGCCTAAATTTACCGGAAAGCCAGATAAAAACCCCTTCGACCGCGACGATCTGTACGAGATCATTCCGATGTTCGAGGCGGTCATGGACGAGGTCGGTACCATCGACGGGGTGGTTCTTCACCGCATGGAAGAGCTTCTCAACAACGAAATCCCCCGTTTTATTCATACCCGGGAACAGATCTTCGATTGCCTGGTCAGCACGGTCGGCGGCCTGATGTCTTCCGACGGTAAACGATGATCGAGATCGAAGGGAATCTGTGGGATTTTCTGGGCAAGGCGCCGGTCGTCATCACCACCGGCGGCCTGGTCAGCCGCAAGGGGGAATGTGCCATGCCAAGGGGCTGTGCCCGCCAGGCGAAAGAGCGCTTTCCCGAGCTGCCGCTGGTCCTGGGCGCCCTGATCCGAAACCAGGGGAACCATGTGCACGAGCTGGTCCACGGAATCGTGAGCTTTCCGGTGGAAAATTCCCCCTTCGAGGTGCCGGGGCTGGGCCTGATCGAACGCTCCTGCCAGGAGCTGGTGGCCCTTGCCGATCGGCGGGGGTGGGAGCAGGTGGTGGTCCCCCGCCCGGGGTGCGGCGGGGGCGGGCTGCAGTGGCTCGAGGTCGCATCGATCTTAAAGAAATACTTTGACCGGCGCTTTCTGGTCATTCGCAATAAGGAGTAAAAAGACGTGAGAAGAGCAAACGCAGGCGACAGAGTCAGCATCCGCTATATCGGAACCCTCGACAACGGGCGCATTTTCGACAGCACCGAGGAAGGCGGCCAGTCGGTGCTGAGCTTTACCATCGGCGCCGGAGAGGTCTTTCCGGCCCTCGAGCAGGCGGTGGTCGGCATGGCCGTCGGCGAGGCGAAAAACGTGGTGATCCCGGCGGCAGACGCCTACGGGCCGCGCCGCGAGGAGAACGTGGTGGTCTTCAGGCGCGACAAGCTTCCCGCAGAGCTTGAGCCGCAGGTGGGGGTTAAGATGCAGATCAAGGTCGCCAGCGGCGAGGTGGTGATGCTGGTAACCCGGGTCACCGACGATGAAGTAACTCTCGACGGCAACCACTTTCTCGCCGGGCTCGACCTGACCTTCGCGCTGGAGCTCAATGTTATCGACTGAGCCAGCTGCTATAGGGGAGATTCCGGCCCTTTTCTGGACAGATAGCCTATGCCGAGATAGAATGGTGAAAAAGAGGTCATGTACGATGAAGGCCCTGGCCAAAACCCCTCCATTTCCCCTCCAGGGCCAGTCAGGCCTGAAAGCGTGGGTTCGAACCTCGAAACGTATCGGGGTTCGCTTTACCGGGAAAGGAGAATGACTATGGGTCGCAAGTACATCAGGTGCCAGGATTTCCCCGGTGATCTTCCGGGTGACGAGCATTGTTCCACTGTTCTCTCCGCCGACAGCGAGGAGGAGCTTCTCGAAGCGGTGATCAAGCACGGCATTATGCACGGCTATGCGAACACCGATGATTTCCGGGAAAAGGTCACCAGGGCGTTCAAGGACGGCAATCCTCCGAAGTAGAGCGGACGATTTATGGTATGCCGATATGTGGTGGACACTTCAAACCGAGGTGTCCATTGTTTTTGGTGGTTATTGAACAGTCGGCTGCTTCAGGGGCTTACTGAACGATTTGATAAGACCGTCTGAAACAGCAAGAGCTCCAGGTCTCGTTGACTTGTAGGCTCTTGCGTTGAATTCGCAAACTGGGGTGCTATATTGAGCTTATACCCCTGCAGGTATCCGGCAGGTGGCTGGAAATCGACTTGCCGGTAAAAATTAGGATCCGCAACGATGGAAAAACCGCCGTTATCAGTGCGATTCTCAAGGCGGTTTTTTGGTTTTTTATTCTGTCTTACGGGCAGGAATGGAGATCCGTCATGAATAGAGCGATTACCTGGGGATTGTTGATCCTTGTTGGCTCTCTTTCAGGGACGACACTCGCCCATGAAAACAGACCGGAGGTGCCACCCCAGGACCCCGCCATTGTCTACGGCGAACAGCTGGGGAGCGTCACCATGCCCTTCGCCTGCAGCGAAGCGGCCAGTGTCCAGGCAAAAGACGCTCTCGCCCTGCTGCATCACATGACCTACGTGGGAGCCCGTGCCGCCTTTGAGGCCTCCCGCAAGGCTGATCCGGACTGTGCCATGGGCTACTGGGGACAGTCGATGAGTTATATCCATCCGCTCTGGTCAGACCCACCCTCCAAGGCCGACTACGAGAGCGGCAAGGCGCTGGCGGCCGAGGCCAGAGCTCGCGCGAAGAACGAGCGGGAGCGAGCCTATGTTGCGGCGGTAGAGGCCTACTACGCGCAGGGTCGAAATCGCACCGAAACATCTAACCTGGCCGCTTTCGAGAAGGGCTGGCACAAGGTCTACAGGCAGTTCCCGGAGGATCCGGAAGCCACAAGCTTCTATGCTCTGGCCCATTTGGCGACCGCCAGTCCAGCCGACAAGAGCTACCTCACGCAGAAGCGCAGCGCACAGCTTGCAAAGCAGGTTCTTGAGCGCATCCCCGACCATCCCGGCGGACATCACTACACCATCCATGCTCTGGACTACCCGCCGCTGGCCGAAGAAGCCCTGGAGGTGGCGCGCAGCTATGGCAAAATCGCCCCGGAGGTCCCGCATGCGCTGCATATGCCGGCCCATATTTTCACCCGGCTCGGGCTGTGGCAGGAATCGATCGTCATGAACCGGCGCTCAGCCGACGCCGCCCTCAAACACCCGGTCGACGGCAAGATCTCCCTGCACTACCTGCACGCCCTCGATTACCTGGCCTACGCTTACCTGCAGCGCGGTGAAGATGCCGAGGCCGAGAAGGTCCGTGATGAGTTAATGGCCCTCAAAGGGCCATATCAGACGCACGTGGCATCGGCCTACAGCTTTTCCGCCGTGCCCGCCCGCATTGCCCTCGAGCGGCAAGAGTGGGCCAAGGCTGCGACCCTCGAAGCACAGACGCCGACCGACTACCCCTGGGAGATCAATCCCGCCATGGAGGCGATCACCTACTTCGCTAACGGCATAGGGGCTGCCCGCAGTGGCAACAAGGTGACGGCCCGCCGTGCCATCGATGATCTTGCGGCTCTCGAAAAGCGGGCCGAGGAGTCCTCAGCATACTGGGCAAAGCAAATCGAAATCCAGCGCCTGTCGGTCGAAGCCTGGCTGGCGTATCAAGAGGGTAGGAAAGACGCGGCATTGAGGACAATGCGTAAGGCCGCTGAGATGGAAGCGGCCACGGAGAAGCACCCGGTTACGCCGGGAGAAGTCCTGCCCGCCCAGGAACTGCTGGCCGATATGTTCTTCGAGATGGGTCGCTACCAGGAGGCGCAGACGAATTACCAGAAGACGCTCGAACGCAGTCCCAATCGCTTCAACAGCCTCTACGG
>CALZIC010000235.1 GCA_945787285.1 uncultured Desulfuromonadales bacterium | reverse complement strand
ATGGAATTTTTGTGGACGTCCAAACCGACAAACATGCTAGACTTTCTCATGACCTGCCTCCTTGGTTTTGGCTCTGTGTTGGGGTTTCCGAGCTTCCAACATAACCCACGTTCGCAAGGGGCAGGTCTCTTTTTTCTTTAACTGTCAGCCATTATGTCTGCAAAATAAGAAATGGCCACCCGGTGAACCTCTCAGATGGCCATCCTATCGCGGATTAAAACATTTTCGAAATATGGCGTTCAATCAGATAGCCGGATATCAACTCAGAAGTCGTGAATTCTGAGTATGATGGGAGCGAAAAGGTGCTCTGGTGGGAGTTCAATGATTCTTTGGGCGAATATTTGGCCAACTTTCTCAATGACTCTGCTGCTGGTGCTCTGTGTTGATCTGAATAAAATAGTCGATCTGGCGCGTGAGCTCCTCACAGGCCTCCTCTTCCGTGTCGGTAGTTATTGGCAGTGGGATAACGACCAGCCCCAGCGTAGCGTTTGTCCCCTCGCGGACGCTTTCAAAAGAGGTCACAACCCTGCCGTCCTTAACCGCCAGCAGGTCGGCCTTGATCACCGAGGTCTTGTCTGCACTGTTATAGCCGATAATTCCGTAGGGAGTCATATAGAGATGTCCCTCGACTGGGGAGAGGGTCGTCTCTCCGTCCCAGTTCAAAACATACTGGACACCCAGTTTTGCCAAGCGCTCCTTGACCGCAGGCTCTTGAATAATCAGTTTCAGCTCATTCAACCCCTTAGGATAGTTGCTGCGGGTTAACCACGGGTACAGTCGATTTCGCAAACTGTGCAGTGGCACGGCCTTCAGGGGCAGTCCGTTGTCCTTGATCTCTTCGAGCAGGCAGTCTTCAAGGCGCTGCTTTTCTGGTTCCTGCCCCTGGTCGAAAATGGGTCCGACCATTGCCAGGGTGACCTGATCAGCGGCGGTTTGCTGGGATATATCAACGGCCCTGGTATTCACCAAAGGTGTCGGGATCCTGTCCGCCAGGAGCTTCTGTCGGTCGAGTTCGGTCAGTAAGACCGAAACGGCATCCCAGACCGCCCTGCGGGCCACAGCGTCGAATTTTTCCGGTGAGATGGCCGGCGCCTGGATATCCGAAGTGACAGAACCGCTGAGTGTCGACGTCATCTGCCTATACGGCCTGCTTAAAGAGTCGCGTCCATAGATCCGCCAGGAATAGAGATGCTCGCTATCGGCAAAAAATTCGAATTCATAGACGATTTTGACAGCAATAACTTCCGGGGCGAGGTCTGCTGTCATCGAAACGATGTTCGGGACGACCACGAACGCCAAGTCTTCTGCGTTGAGGCCCTCTTGCAAGGTCTCCAGATAGCGAACCTCTGAAAAGATTGTCTCGAATGAAAGATTAAGCGCCCGCCATGTGGCATCCGCGGGATTGTTGTGGAATGTATGGTGGTGCCCGTCGTTCGTCTCGTTGTAGAAGTTGTTCTCGAAAAAATCGTCCGGGAAGTAGATACCGACACTCGCCGGGTAGCTCTCAACAGCTGGTTCATACCGGGTTTCATCGATTGCCATAGGAGTCGTCTGTACTGCCGGGGTGCAACCTGTCAGACCCCACAGAACTGCGACAATCATCAGAATGGCAATGTTGCAAATTTTAAACATACGCGTTTCATACGTTTGTTGATCGCATAGAAATTTGACCCCGCATCGGCATGCTGTACCAGAAGTGAAAACACGACTTAACTCTCTGTCAATTCATCGGAAGTCAGAAATGAAGCGGGTCAATTTTCAACGCCGATTTCATCTCTCGCCGGGTCACATTTGAAACGGGCTAACACTCTGCAAAAACAACGCAAGCCAAAAACAGAGCGGGGCACATATAAACAACGATAGCGCTAATCAATAGCCTGTCAAATGGTCTATTTGCCATTCAAAAAAATCATGAAGCAAGGCCGTTTTGAATAAGAGGAAAGGGTAGAATTCTTAGGCATCCCGCCATTATGGACACTACGCCATTGGTATAAATTGAAATAGTTCCGATTCTTTTTCCCCAGGCGCCTCCGACGACCCCTTGCGAACTCGCAGCGACCGACTAGAATTAGATCTTGTCAACTGTTTCCATAGGAAGGTGCCCATGCCGACCTACGAATACCGCTGTCAGAAAGGCAACCAGGAATTCGCATTGGAGATGACCATGGCGGAACACGACAAGGCCTCGATCTGTTGCCCTGACTGCAAAAGTGCCGAGGTCGCCTAGCAGTACTCGGTTTTTTACGCCAAGACCAGCAAGAAAAGCTGATTTTTGGAAAGCTCTTATGGTGGGGTTGAGGCCACATGGCCAGCCTTGGCATCTAGAGACGCCTTTTTCAAGGAGTGAAGAAACATCATGTTCTTTCGTTTATGGTTCCTGGGGTGTGTGTTGGCCGGCCTGCTTTTGAGCGGCCCCGCGCTTGGTTCAGGCAGGGAAGGAGGCATTCCGCCATTGCTGGAGAGCCTCCGTCTGGAGCAGGGGCTGACATTTTGCGGTGAGGCGGTTCCGCTAAACGATCCCGAGGTGCGGGAGCGTATGGAAAAGGAGCTCCTGCTGTCTCTCTGGGACCGGGACCAGGCTGTTTTGTGGCTGAAGCGATCCACCCGCTATTTCCCGATTATCGAAGCCATGTTTTCCCAGGCCGGACTGCCCGATGACCTGAAGTATGTCGCACTTGCTGAGAGCGCTTTGCGCCCGCATGTCGGCTCGCCCAAGGGCGCTATCGGCTTCTGGCAATTTTTACCGGAAACCGGTCGGCGTTATGGATTGACCGTCAATAAGTTCATCGACCAGCGAAGAAGCCTGACCGCTTCGACCAACGCTGCGGCGGCTTATTATTCAGAGCTTTACGAAAAGTTTGGCTCCTGGTCTCTGGCTGCAGCGGCATTCAACATGGGGGAAGAGGGGCTTCAGGCGGAAATCCTGGCCCAGGGGGGCGGCAACTTCTATCGTCTCTACCTGCCATTGGAAACCCAACGTTACCTGTTCCGAGTTCTTTCGGCCAAATTGATTCTGACCCAGCCTGAACGTTACGGTTTTCACCTGCAGGATGGGGATTATTATCCTCCCATCAGGTTTGCAACCGTCGAATTGACCTCCTATGAGGAGACCAGCCTGAGGGTGGTGGCGCAGGCTGCTCGGACCGATTTCAAGCGGATCAAGGATTTGAACCCGGAGTTGCGGGGCCATTATCTGGCGGCGGGAACCCACACCCTGGCCGTTCCCGAAAACACCCCCCCAGGGTTTCAAAAGCGATTCAACCAGTTTCATGAGGAATGGAGTCAGCAGAGGAAGGAGCGAATCTACATCGTTCAGGCAGGCGATAACCTCTCGACCATTGCCGAGAAATTCCGGGTACCCCTGGCCGCGATCCTGATATGGAACCGCATCAATCTCAAAAGCCCGATTCATCCCGGCGATCGACTTGTAATTCACTCAGGTGAAAGTGACCCGGACCGCCGCTAAGGCCGGTGTGTGTCCAAGAACTCTTTCGGCAACTTCAGCGCCGGATAGCGTCTACATGATTGCCTCGAAAAAGTCGTTGTGGTAGGTTTCCGGGCGAATGCTCTGCGATGTCCTCGCTCCTACCTCAACCAGTCCCCCTTCGAGATGGCGCGGCGTTACACCCGCCGCAGACAATTAAAAAAAGGAGATTTTGCGCGTGCTGGTATCACCCTCCATCGTGGCGGCCCGCTACCGGGCCGAAATCAAGCAGGAAATCCGTTCCCTTGGCACCCAGCTCAAGGTGGTCGGCCTTCTTGCAGGCGACTACGGCCCGTCCCTCACTTACGCCACCTACACCAAGAACGCCTGCGAAGACCTCGGCATCAGCTATGAGTTGCGCACTGTTGCGCGCCTCGGCCTCGAACAGGCGATCATTGCGGCCAATGAGGACCCCAACGTTCACGGCATCATGGTCTACTACCCGATCTTCGGCAACGAACAGGATCGCTACCTGAAGGATGTGGTCGACCACCGCAAGGACATCGAGGGGCTGAACTCGTTCTGGATCCGCAAGCTCTACCAGAACGAGCGGCTGGTCAACGATGCCGGCGAAGGGGGCAAGGCCGTGGTGCCCTGTACTTCTCTGGCGATCATCAAGATCCTCGAGGCCAACGGCGCCTACGGGGCCAGCGGCACCCGCCCGGCCGAGCACAAGACGGTCACTATCTTCAACCGCAGCGAGGTGGTCGGCCGGCCCCTGGCGTTGATGATGTCGAACGACGGCGCCCGCGTCTTCTCCTTCGATGAGCACGGTCCCCTGCTCTACGAAAACGGCCAGGCCACCGAGACTGCAGTTACCAGGAAAGAGGCCCTCGCCGCCTCAGACATGGTACTTACCGGGGTTCCCTCCAAGACGTTCCCCAAGATCGAGGCCGATGAAATTTCCTCTCACTGCATCGGGCTCAACTTTGCAACGGTCAAGAACTTCACTCCCGAGGCGGAAGAGAAAGCCGAGCTGTTCATCCCCCGGGTCGGCCCGGTGACTGTGGCGATGTGCATGCGCAACACCCTGCGTCTGTACCGGACCTATTTCGGCGCCTGATCCTTCCCGCACCCTGAAAAAAAGGCTTATAGCCTCTTACCACAGAGGCACAGAGAAAAGAGGAAGTTTCACGTTATTCATCGTTTTTCCCTCTGCGTCTACGTGCCTCTGTGGTTGATTTGATATTTTTGCGCTGCGCCGGCTAGTTTTTAAACAGCGGCTCAAGCGTACCTTCCTCCACCGTCTTTCCCCTGGCAGACTTCTGGCCCTGCCAATCCTCCTTGTTCTGGCCATAAAGCGCCTGGTTGAGGTTTCTGATCTCTTCTGCAAGGGGCTCCTCGCAGCGGCGAGAGATTTCACCCAGCGATCCGGGCGCATTCTCGGCCCAGCAGATGCGTGCCCACTCGAGCAGGCCTTCCTTGGCGCCCTGTGGGTCGTGATTGAAGCAGCCCTCCCTGATCTTCTTCACCGCGATTTTCTCGCTCGGCCGATTCTGCAAAGGCTCACCGCCTGAGCTCTGTTTCGTCTGGGTGCGACGGCTTCGCAGCCAGACCAGAAGGGTGGCTGCCCAGCCGAAGGCGAGCCCCAGGCAGAGCCAGGGCCAGTATCCGGAGCTTTTTTTGGCAGCCCCTGCTTCGGGCGGAGGGGCGGGAGCCACCGATGTCGGGAGAGGTGAGGGGGGCGGCTGAGGGGCCGTTGTGGGAGTTTTGACCTCTGTGGCCGGAAGCACCTCGATGGTTCGCTCGGCGAGCTTTGCCGTCTCCAACCGGCCGGCCTTCACGTTCCACCAGGCGATTTCGACCGGCGGCAGGATCAGTTTTCCGGACCGCGTCGGGATGAGGGCGGTTTTCTCCTGGCGGATGCCGACAATTCCTGTACTGCTGGTCTTGTTTTCCAGCACAGGCTGATCGGGGTATCCCTTCATCCCCTCGGGGAGGGGGGGCTCGATCACCGGAAGCTGGGCGGCGGTAAGCCCTTCGGCGGCGAGGGTGAGGGTGCGGGTGACCGGTTCGCCGACCTTGAAGGCCGGGGGATCCTGGGGCCACTCTTCGACGAGTTGCAGTGTTTTGGCCGGCAGC
>CALZIC010000234.1 GCA_945787285.1 uncultured Desulfuromonadales bacterium | reverse complement strand
CCGATTAACCGGCGCACCACTCCTCACCGTCCACTGCCCTTTAAGCCATCGATCCGCATCGATTCTCCAGAGCACCAAACAAAAAAAACCTGATCGCTTGCGCGACCAGGTTTGTTTTTGTTTGGTGCCGAAGGGGAGACTCGAACTCCCACGCGCCTACGCGCACTAGACCCTGAACCTAGCGTGTCTACCAATTCCACCACTTCGGCTTGAAGCGAGGGTGTTTATACCAAAGGGCCTGACCCATTGCAACAAAAAAATCGACAGGTTAAACATTTTCTCTCGCGGCGCCGACCTCAACCCTCCCCCCGGGTCAGACCTCGCCTTCCAGGCGCCTCGGGGGCACCAGCACCGTCCGGTAATGATCGGCCAATACCGCCCCGGGGCGGGCCCCTTTTGGCTTGCGTACCTTCTTCCCCTCGCAGACGGAGACTTCGACCTTGCTGTCGTTTTTGCCTCGCGAATAGCCGGCGGCCAGGCTGGCGGCATAGAGAATGTCCTCTTCGGGCACTTCCCCTTTTCGGTCGCCCCGCTTCAGCACCAGGTGGCACCCCGGCAGGCGATGGGCATGAAACCAGAGGTCTTCTGCGGCGGTCAACTGTTTGCTGACATGGTCGTTGCCGTGGTTGTTTTTACCCATCACCAGTCGGAACCCGGAGGGGCTGAGCGCCTCCCGGGTCGACGCGTCGGGCCCAGTTTTTGGGGCACGGCGCCATGAGGCCTCTTTATCGGCCACCATCCCGGCGGCGACCAGTTCGTCACGGATGGCGGTCAGCTCCCCGGCGCTGCCGGCCTCGTCGAGAGCCAGGGCCACCCCTTCGAGCCACTGCTGCTCTTCGAGGCTCTCCTCTTCGCGCCGCACCACGTGCTCGAGCCCCCGCTTCCCCTTGCGGGAACGCTTGAAATAGAGGTCGATATTCTCCTGGGGGGTGAGCCTGGTTTCAAGCCGGATGCATATTTTCTGAGGCGGATCGGTGTAGTAGTCGTCGACCTCGACCTTCTCCATACCTCGCTGCAGCAGGTAGCGGTTGGCCAGCAGGAGTTCCCCGCGTTTGCGCTGCAGGTCGGTATTCTGCAGTTCCTGATGCTCGCGGCGGATATTTTTAAGCCGCGAGGCGATTCGTTTCAATTCGCGCCGCACCGCCTTCTCCAACTCCCCCCGGTCCCCAACCGCCCCGCCAGCGAACGATTTTGGGTAGTAGAAGGCGTCGGCCGCTTCGGAGCAGGTGGCAAAGGTCTCGACATTCTCAAGCAGCAGTCCCTCGAAACGAAAGGGTGAAAGGATCAGCTCCCCGTCGAGCATGCCGGTGCAGGGCGCAACCTCGTGATCGAGCCACTCTTCCCGAAACAGGGAGAGGACCCCGGCGGCCGAACCACCCTTGGCATACCGGGCGGCGAGCTCCCCGGCCACCAAGGGCGACATGGGGGAGACCTCGGCCAGAAGCCAGCGGCGCAGCTCTTCGGAAGACTCTATCGATTCGGGCACCCGCGGCAGAGAGTCTGCCAGACGCTGGCGAACAGGGGCATCGGGAAGTCGGTAGGGCTGCCCGGGCAAAACCTGCCGCCCCCCTTCGACCCCTGGCACCCGCTGCAGAGCATCGACGATGCGCCCCTGCTCATCGAGCAGAATCAGGTTGGCATGCCGTCCGATCAGCTCGGCCACCAGCACGTAGCGCCCCTCCCCCTTCGGGCCGCGGAATCTCAAGCGGACGATGCGGTCATCAGGGACTTGCTCAATCGCTTCGAGCGAAGCGATCCTGGCCCGCAGCAGCTGGCAGAAACGCGGCGGGGCCGGCGGATTGGGGAAAGCCTGCCCGGTGAGATGCAGCCGGCTGAGATCGGGGGCGGTGCTCAGCAGCAGGCGCAGATCTTCGCGCCCGGTCCAGAAGCGGATGATGATATCGTGACGATTCGGCTGGTGGACCTTGTTGACTCGGGCGCCGGTCAGAGCTGTGGCAAGCTCGCGAACCACCGCCTCGAGAAAGAATATATCCATGGTTGCTCCTGTTGTCGTTGCAATGTCGCTCAGGATACCTAAATCCCCACAAAATGCTCAAGTTTTTCGTTTAATCTCGGCAGTTTTCTGCTAAAATCCCCCGAAAACCTGTTAAAAAATTAATGACCTACCCAAAGAGGGATGCATACCATGAGCGACAATTGGAAAATCGAAACCCAGGCGGTTCAGGGTGGCTACCAGCCGAAGGCGACTGAGCCGAGAATTCCGACCATCTGCCAGAGCACCACCTACAAGTACGACAGTGCCGATCACGTGGCGAAACTCTTCGACCTCGACCTGCCTGATCATATGTACACCCGCATCAGCAACCCAACAACGGACGAGTTCGAAAAGAAGATAGCTATGATGGAAGGGGGCGTCGCCGCCCTGGCCACCTCTTCGGGGCAGGCCGCCTCGGCACTGGCGATTCTCAATATCTGCTCTGCCGGGCAGCATGTGGTCAGCGCCGGCACCTTGTACGGCGGAACCTATTCCCTGTTCGCAAACACCCTGCCGAAACTCGGCGTCGAGGTGACCTTCGTCGACCCCGAAGCATCGGCCGAGGAGATCAAAAGCCATTTTCGTGAAAATACCCGCTGCGTCTTTGCCGAAACGATCGGCAACCCCGGACTCAATGTCCTCGACTTCGAAAAATTCTCCGCTGTAGCCAGACAGATGGGCGTTCCCCTGATCATCGACAACACCTTTCCGACCCCGGTGCTGTGCCGCCCCTTCGAGCACGGCGCCGATATCGTCATCCACTCGACCACCAAGTACATCGACGGTCATGCCACCAGCGTCGGCGGGGTGATCATCGACGGCGGCCGCTTCGACTGGACCGGCGGCAAGTTCCCCGAACTGACCGAACCCGATACCAGCTACCACGGTCTGCGCTACACCGAGAAGTTCGGCCCCCTCGCCTACATCATCAAGGCCCGCGTCCAATACATGCGCGACCTGGGGACCACCCCGGCGCCGATGAACACCTTTTTGTTCAATCACGGCCTGACCACCCTGCCGCTGCGTATGGACCGCCACAGCACCAACACCCTGGCCCTGGCGCGGTACCTGGAAAAGCACCCGAAGGTCTCCTGGGTCAACTACCCCGGGCTCGAAAGCCACCCCTCCTACCCCCGGGTTCAAAAGTACCTGCCCAAAGGAGCCAGTGGGGTGCTGACCTTCGGCATCAAGGGCGGCCGCGAGGCCGGCATCAAGTTCATGGAGGCGACCAAGGTCATCGCCCTGGTGGTCCACGTCGGCGACGCCCGCAGCTGCGTCCTCCACCCGGCCAGCACCACCCACCGCCAGCTCACAGAAGAGCAGCAGATCGCCTCGGGGGTCACGCCCGACCTGATCCGGCTGTCGGTCGGCATCGAACACATCGACGACCTGATCGCCGATGTCGAGCAGGCGCTGCAGGCCAGCTGAACAACGTTTATCAGTCGTTTTCATTTTCCTGTCCGGAAAAAGGAGTCAACATCATGAAAAAACTAACGGTATTAATGCTTGCGAGCATAATGTTTTTTACCTCCGGAGCTGCTTTTGCCGAAAAATCGGACAAGTTGTATGTCGGTGTCGACACGGCTTTCGTACCTTTTGAATACAAAGGCAAGGATGGCAAATACACTGGGTTTGATATAGATCTATGGGCAGAAATCGCCAAACGCATCGGTGTCGAATATGAACTGAAGCCGATGGATTTCAACGGTCTGATTCCTGGCCTGACAACCGACAACCTTGATGTCGCCCTGGCGGCGATTTTCATCAAATCTTCACGGGAAAAGAAAATCGACTTCTCCCACCCCTATTTCAGGGCCGGCCTCAAGGTCATGGTTCAGGAAAACAACAAAGACATCAAGTCTCCTGCCGACCTGAAAGGTAAAGTTGTGGCCGTAAAACTCGGAACTGCAACCGTCGAATATGTTGAAACCCTCGGGGCGAAAAGAATCGTCAAATTCCCGAATATCGATCAAGCGTATCTTGAGGTTGTCACGGGCGGTGCCGATGCCGCAATGCATGACACCCCGAATGTCCTCTACTACATCAAGACTGTCGGCACAGGCAAGGTCAAGGCTGTCGGCCCAGATGTCAAAGCCGCTCAATACGGTATTGCCTTTCCGCAGGGGAGCCCTTGGCGTGACAAGGTAAACGTGGCTCTTCTCGAGATGATGGAAGATGGCACCTACGCCAAGCTTTACCGAAAATGGTTTGATGCAGACCCTGAATAGAATTCAGCGGATTCAATGCAAACAAGAGTTGCCTTCAGGATCCCTTCTGCACGAGCCTGTGTTGAAGGGATTCTGCGTTTTTAAACAACAGTAAATACGGCCGAGACGGATTATGGATTTTGAATTTTCAGTTATTGTCGAATCTGTTCCTGCTCTTCTGGCAGGGGCCAAATTGACCTGGATCATAACCATCCTGGGTATTACAGGTGGAATGGCCTGTGGCATTTTAGCCGGATTGGGCCGTATAGCCGGGACAGAAGCTCTTGGAGAACAGCCACACGGGATATTCAGGCCGATCAGTATCCTGATCAGGTATATATCCGGCGGCTATGTGGAGATGATACGCGGCACCCCGATCATTGTTCAGGCCATGTTTCTCTACTTTGCCTTTCCAATGCTGGTCAAACTTGTCACCGATATCGAACGCTTTCGTATTGAAGCTTTAACTGCCGCAGTCATTACAATTATCATCAATGCGGGGGCCTACATTGCGGAGATCGTCCGGGGATCAGTCATGTCCGTTAACAAGGGACTGTTGGAAGCCGGGATGTCTCTGGGAATAAGTCGGTTTCAGCTGATCGTTCATGTTATCGGCCCGATAGCTTTCAGGAGAATGATCCCCCCGCTCGGCAATCAGTTTATCATCAGCCTCAAGGACAC
>CALZIC010000233.1 GCA_945787285.1 uncultured Desulfuromonadales bacterium | reverse complement strand
TCTCGCCCCTATATTTAGGCCAATGCGGCACGCAACCTAATCGCTTGCACCAGGTTGCTTCAGAACCTATAATCGGTTCTCGAATTTCATTTTGAATTCCGGAGGGAGAATCCCCATGAAGCACATAGTTGCCATACTTACCGCTGCCCTACTGATCGCCGGTCTAGTCGGCTGCAAAAAATCTAAAGCCGCCGACCCGGAGATGCAGGCATTTATCGATATGACGTTGAGCAATCTCGTCCTTGTCGAAGGGGGCACCTTCATAATGGGTGATGCCGGGCGGGAAGTGACCGACGAGAACGGCAACACCAACCATCAGTTCTGGACGGGTGATGCCGATACCCATCCAGCGCACAAGGTCACGCTCGATAGTTATTCGATTCAGAAGCATGAGGTGACCTATGGAGAGTATGATTACTTTTCGAAGGTAACAGAGCGGGAACTGCATAAAACTATAGCTCTGGGGAATGTTTACCGTGGGCCCGATTATCCGGTCTGGGGGATAACATGGCAGGGCGCCAAAGAATATTGCGACTGGCTCGGTGAAATCAGCGGCCTGCCATTTGATCTGCCCTCCGAGGCGCAGTGGGAATACGCGGCCCGCAGCCGGGGATTGAATGTTCCTTTTGCGACGGATAATGGTTTGTTGAATTTTGGACGAAATTATGCCGGGGAAAATGCACCCTGGCATCCGGAACCACCCGGGACTTATCCTCCCAACCCTTTGGGGATTTTCGACATGTCCGGCAACGTTTCGGAGTGGGTCAAGGACTGGTACTCCTGGAACTATTATCAGAACTCTCCTGAAAAAAACCCTCAGGGACCGAAGAGTGGTTCGGAAAAAATCATGCGTGGGTTTGGCGTTGTAGGTTCCTCGGATTTTAAACAACTCTATCGACGGGCGGAAAGATCTTTATCCGACAAAGATGATACCGGAATCCGTTGTGTCATAAACCGCCCCGATCCCGTCACAAAAAATTAGAACTCGGCCGGCGATTGCCTTTTCTGCACCGGTCCGTTGGTTGATTTCTCGGCAACCGCAGCCAGGCTTTTATACCATCGGCCCCATTTTTCTGCTGTTACCCCAAAGCCTTCAAGGAATTCGAGTAAGTAGTCTTTGTTCTTCTTAACTCTGTCTTTTTTTCCTGAGTCGTCTTTGCCTTGGGGTATATTCACCCCCATATGCTCAAGCACTTCCTGATAGTCCCTCTGGCTTTGAATCCAGGCGAGCACTTTCAAAACAGCCTTTTTTCGATCGGTCTGCAGACTGTCGAACCATGTGCCCAACTGATAAAACACCCCTCCGGGGTTGACAAGAAGGTAAAGAATGCGCCCTTTAACCTCTGGCAAAGTGAACTTTAAGAAATCGGCATTCTGGTTGATATTGTTAATTAACTTTTGAGCCAGCTTTTGATCTTCCCATAGATTTCGCCAACTCTCTAAAAGACTGGCGCTGTCTGAAATCACTCTCGCTCCAATCGCCCCAACGGCCAAGGCCTGTGCCCCGACAAGATTACCCTGAAGCAACATTTTATAAGACCAACTGCAGAAGAGATCGAATGTACTAAATTGCCTTTCCTTATCAAAAAAATCTACAAGAGAGAAGTCATTATCCCTAAGCTGCGTGTAGACCATGGCAATAAAATTGTATGTATGCTCGACGCCGACAGTAAAGGCCAACTTGCCGCCAAATCCCGGGCCCAGTGCAGCTGAAGCTTCGAGCTTGACAACGAATTTTTTTGATTCCGGATCAAACCCAATCTGAATCTTCCCGCTCAAATTCACCCCAACCTGCCCCGTCGCCGTATACCCCACACTGCCCAGTTCTACAAACGACCGGGATTTCGTCAGATTCAGGTTTGTCGAATCGTGGCAGGGCAGACAACTGCCGCTCGGCCCGTGAGCGGGGATTGTGTCGAGGTTCTGTGATTCCGCCGCTGTCGCGCCGGGGGGCGGCTCGGGGCTTTTCCACTCCAGCACCCCTTTGCAGCCGATTTCGGCTTTGGCCCCGGCGAACACCTCTGCTTCGGTGCCAGCTCCCGGATCGGCGTTTTCCATTCCTGCGCGAACCCCCCGGGCATGCAGGACTCCCTGGTTGACATCGAAATGAATATCGGCGGCGGCCATCAGGTTGGCGCCGACGTAGCCGCCCAGGTGGGCTTCGAGTTTCAGGCGCAGATCGCCGAGCGGAACCTCTTTTTCCTCTTTGACAACGTTTTCGTAGGTCGCCTGCTTGAGCATAAATTCGACCCGGCGGTTTTTGACTTCGGGCGCCTCGGTGTTCACTTCCGGGTGTGATTCGCCAACGCCGATATAGGGTTTGCCTTCCTCGAAGAAGTCGGGGGTGATGGTGTCGGCAAGCGCATACTTGTCCAGGTACGCCTCCACCAGCGCCTGCAGGGTTAGGTTGCTACCGGTCAAATGGATGTTGCCATCCTCCAGGAGAATGGGCCTGGCAGAAGTTTTTAGGCTTGGGAACAAGCTTGGCAACGGCTGTGGGTTGAAACTGAGCGTCGAGGCGGGTGGGCCAAGCTTGGGGCTGTCGTCACGCCCGTTTGGCCGGTTGGTCTTTTTCTGAAACACACTAACCGCCTGCCGGGTGACGGGACCGCAGTCATTATCGACTTTCAGCGTCGGCGTTGCGCCCAGGGTGTTGAGCATCTGCTGAAGTTCCTCTGCCCCCCAGCCGCCCTGGCTTTGCGGGACATCAAACATCGCCAGCCAGTGAGAGCTCTGGCGGGTGAGATAGCCGTAGACCACCCGTGCCCGCCGTTCGCTCAATCCTTGATTATAGGCATCGGTTCCCACCTTGTCGGCATGGCCGATGAGCTGGATTTTCAGTTCCGGGTTGATGTGTTTGAAGACATCGATCCCTTTTCCGCTCAGCCATGAGCGAAACAACCCGCCAGTATCTTTCATCGATTCGGGCGCCAGAAAGGTCTTCGCGAAGGCAAAGGTTGGATAAGGGGAAAGGATGTAATCTGTCGGCTCCCACTCGCCGGTGTACTCGGTTATTTTAACCGGGATATCGATGCTCTGCCCTTTCTCATCGGGCAACATCGCGTGCCCCTGGGCCTTGGCTTCGAACAGGGCGAGATCGAGTTCGGCCTTGCCCTCGGCACTGAAGCGGCCTTTTTTTAGATCGAAATCGGTGGCAGCGGTTACCCCGTAGGTGTAGCGCATGAGCTGCGCTTCGGCGCTGGCGTCGAATTGGGATTCAGGAGCTTTACGGGCGCCGATTTCCAGGGCGAGCTTGCGGCGCAGGGTCTGCTGCTCCCTCTGATCGGCGGGATAAGGGCGGTTTCTGGTTTCCTCCACCCAGGCTTTTTGCTCCTCATCCCCGCCCCAGATTGCCTCCACCGCGGTTTTCACCCGGCCGTGCAGGTCGCTGTCGAATGAGTATTCCTGTTCATTTTCCAACTGTTCCTGGATCTCGCGGCGCAATTGCTCGTGGCGGTCGGCCACCCAGCGAAGATTGTCGTTGAACGAGGCGACCCAGGCATCGAACTGATCCAGGGCCTGCTCGCCGACCGCCAGCCGAGCAGGCGCTGAGAGCAGATTGTGGATGGAGAACTGGTCGTTTTTAGGTTCGACGATTTTCCAGTCTTTTGTGATCTTGGCGCTGACTTTGCCGAACTGTTCTTTGAGCCGTTGTCCATTGAGTTGACCGCCTTCAGTGCGCCAGGGCTGTTTTAAACCGCTGATATCCTCTCCGGAAACCGGTTGTGCGGTGGTATTGTCTCGAACTATTTTACGGGCTTCGGAGAAGGAATAAGCCTTCTGATGCTTGAACGCCTCGACCAGGTCGGCGGGGATAAAGGACCATTTCTTGCCGCCGAAACGGACGATTTCGGTGAGCGGGCCGCCTCCCTTCATCTGTGGGGCCATGCTGTTGCGCGGCTGGCTATGCGATCTGGGGTCGACCTGGACTATCCGTTGCGCTTCACCGATCCGGTCGGCCACCAACTCGGCGAATTTTTCCTTGGCACGAGCGATCAGATCACGGTCCCCGCTTTGATTGGCCTTTTGAACATCACCAATGGCGTTGTCGAGAAGTTTTTCTTCCCGCTTAAGGAGAGTCAGCTCCGTGTTGGTCAGAGGGATGATCCAGTCCTTCTCAGGCCAATAGATCAGCTCGCAGATGCCCACACTTTCTCTCGGCAACTCGGCTTGAACGCGTTTTTGGGCTCGAATTTCAGAGGTTGCAATCGATGTTTCTCGTGAGGCTGGCGGATTTTTGGTCATGGATTACCCCTGATGATCATAAGTCATGAAACGGATGCGCTGCGGCCCGACGACGACATCGTCAAGCACAGCCTCACCGGCCTGAGCCAAGGCCCAATGCCGGCGGCCGTCGGCCGCTTCGACAAGAACCTGTGTGCCATCGGGAGCGGGTGTTCCATCTTCGAGCCGTGCCTCAACGATGAGCCGTTGGGTCAACCAGAGCGTCTCGGCCTGCTCTTCAGCGCGCCGGCCGCCGACTTCGACCTCGAAGGTATATTCCAGGGGACGCAAATCCTCCTCGGCCTGATCGTCGCGAAGATCGTGAGCGGCTTCCTCTTCATTTCTTCGCCACGCAAGTCGGTATTGCCCCATGCCGTCGTCAAGAGAAGCGGTCAGGGTGTCGACGATCTGTTTTTCGTCATTTCCATCGCATTCGTAAACGGTCACTGTCGCCGTCTCGCCCCCCTTGAAGTTCTTGATGCTGAACATCGCCTGAACCTCCTGGCCCACCGGCACCTGCCTGAGACTCCAGGCCAGGTTGAATATCGCCGGTTCGTTTTCATCGACAAGCTGTGCAATCTCCTGCGGCACCAAAGGTGCCGCCGCCTGCACCCCGGGCATCGCCGCCCCGCCGCCGGTCTGGTAGTTGACCGCACCGTTGAGGCTCACCCCGCC
>CALZIC010000232.1 GCA_945787285.1 uncultured Desulfuromonadales bacterium | reverse complement strand
TCGGGCCCGCCGTACAGGGTGTCGCCGAGCAGCGGGAAGCCTGCCCCGGCAAGGTGGGCGCGGATCTGGTGGGTGCGGCCGGTCCTGGGGCGGGCTTCGACCAGGGCCACCCCTTTGGAGCGGGCGAGGGTTCGAAAGGCGGTCTCCGCCTTCTGCCCCCCCTGTTCGACAGCCACGGTGCGCCCCCGGACACCGGCACGCAGGCGGTTGCGGACAACCCAGGCGTCCGGCGGGGATCCGGCGACCAGAGCCAGGTAGACCTTTTCAACCCGTCGCTCGGAAAACTGCAGGGACAGTTCCCGGTTGCCGGTTTTCGAAAGGGCAAACAGCAGCACCCCGGTGGTGTCAGCATCGAGACGGTGCAGCATCACCGGGACAGACGGCGCACCCTCTTCCGCCAACATGGCGGCAACACACTCGATGGCACCGCGAAGCCCTTTGTCAGGCGCATGGGAGGGGAGCCGGAACGGCTTGTCGACAGCCAGCAGATGGTCGTCGCGCAGCAGAACAGGGAGCGATGGAAGAGAAGGATCGCTCACGGGCATATCGGCGGTGAGGGAAATGACCTCCCCACCCTCGAGCAGATGGCCGGCCCGGCGCACGACCTTGCCGTCGACAAAGACCTGCCCGCCATCGAGAGCCTTTTTCGCCCCCTTGCGGGAAAGGCCCTCGAGGGAGCGGGTGATAAAGAGATCGATCCGTTCCCCGGTGCAGCTTGCATCAGCGGCAAGCACCACCTTTTGGCGTTTGCTGCTCGAGATCACAGGCGAATGCCCCAAAGGCCGTCGGGAGTCCACTCCTTGACCTGAACCCGCTGCAACTCCCCCTCCTGCCCTTCTTGCCCTTCAAAACGCACGGTCAAATAGTTGCGGGATACACCCCGGCAGACGCCGCTCGTCTGGCCGGACTCAACGACCACCTCAAGCGTCTTGCCGATGAAGCGTTCTGCGAACTGCCGATTCTTCTCCTCGCCAAGGGCGCGCAGGCGGGCCGCCCGCTGTTTGATAGCATCGCCGGGCAGCTGACCGGGCATGCTCGCAGCCGGAGTGCCGGGACGGCGGCTGTAGGGGAAGACATGCAGATGGGAAACGGGGAGTTCCGCGATCAGCCGGTAGGTGTTTTCAAACTCTGCTTGGCTCTCCCCCGGAAAACCGACAATGACATCGAGTCCGATGGCGGCCTCGGGAAGCGCCCGGTGAATGCGGTCGATCAGGGAGCGGAAAAACGTCGTGTCGTAGTGGCGGTTCATGCGCTTGAGCACCGCATCGTCACCGGCCTGCAGGGGGATGTGGAAGTGGGGGCAGAGGGTGGAGGATCCGGCCATCTGAGCAATCAGCGCATCGGGAATTTCTGTCGGCTCCACCGAGCCCAAGCGAAGGCGCGCGACCGAAGTTTCCGCCTCGATACGGCGCACCAGATCGAGCAGGCTGGTCCGCGGCTCCAGGTCGGCTCCGTAGCCGCCGATGTGGATGCCGGTCAGCACGATCTCGGCATAGCCCGAGTCGGCCAGGCGCCCGACCTGCGCAACCGCCTCGTCCGCGGCGACCGAGCGACTGCGGCCGCGGGCGTACGGGATGATGCAGTACGAACAGTAGGCGTCGCAGCCGTTCTGAATCTGCACAAAGGCGCGGCTGCGCTCGGAGAAGCTCGACAGGCTCAGGGCCACGGCTTCTTTCTGCTGACCAATATCGGAGACCTCGACGACCTGCTCCGGGGTTTCATCGAGATAGTTGAGAAAATCTTTCTTCTCGGCGTTGCCGAGCACCACCGAAACACCGGGGATGGCCCGCAGCGCTTCGGGGTCGACCTGGGCGTAACACCCGGTGACCACCACCCGGCAGTCGGCGTTGAGACGCCGGGCCCGGCGCACCAGGTTGCGAGACTGGGAGTCGGTCGCCGCGGTCACGGTGCAGGTGTTGATGATCACCAGCGATGCCCCCTCGTCAAAAGGTACCATGGCAAAGCCGGCGTCCTTGAGGCGCTCTTCCATGGCGGACGATTCGAACTGGTTGGTCTTGCAGCCGAGGGTGGCTATGGCAGCGGTACGGCTCACTCGATCCACCCTCCCCCGATGACCCGGTCCCCGTCGTAAAAGACCGCGGCCTGCCCCGGGGTGACCCCCTTCTGGGGCAGATCGAACACCACCTGCGCCCGCCCGCCCTCAAGGGGGGTGATGGTGGCGGGGGCCTCGTGATGGCGGTAGCGGATGCGGCAGGCGCTGCGCAGCGGTTCGGTCGGCACATCGATCAGCCAGTTGGTCTTCTCGATGGTGAATTCGGTTACCGACAGGTTCTCCTTTTCACCGACAATGACCTGCCTCTTTTCGGCGTCGATGCCGACCACGTAGAGCGGCTCGGACCAGGAGAGCCCCAGCCCCTTGCGCTGGCCGATGGTGTAACGGTAGGTGCCGCGATGTCTGCCGAGGACCTGTCCGGAAACGTGAACGATTTCGCCGTTCATCTTGCCGGCGCCACGCTCTTCTTCGAGAAAGCGCACGTAGTCGCCGTCGGGAACGAAGCAGATATCCTGGCTCTCGGCTTTTTCCGCCACCCTCAGGCCGAGCCGAGCGGCATGGCCGCGCACCTCGTCCTTGGTCATCCCGCCGAGGGGAAAGCGGACCATGCCCATCTGCTCCTGGGTCAGGGTGAAGAGGAAATAGGTCTGGTCCTTGGCCGGGTCGAGCCCCTTGCGCAGTGCATAACCGCTGTCCGCCTGCTCGATGCGCGCGTAATGGCCGGTCACCAGCAGGTCGGCCTCGAGCTCCCTGGCCCGCCGCAGCAGCATCTCAAACTTGAGATCCTGGTTGCACAGCACGCAGGGGTTGGGCGTGCGCCCGGCAAAGTAGTCGTCGCAGAAACGGTCGATGACCTGCTGCTGGAAGGCCTTTTCGAAGTTCACCACGTAAAAGGGGATATCGAGGCTCTCAGCCACCCGGCGGGCATCGTGAACATCGTCGATTGAACAGCAGGTGCCGAAGGTGTCGCCATGACATTCGGTGAAACTCGAGTAGTCCCAGATCTGCATGGTGATGCCGATCACTTCGTGCCCCTGCTCCTTGAGCAGCCCTGCGGCCACACTCGAGTCGACCCCGCCGCTCATGGCGACGACGATACGTTTTTTTTCTTCAGACATATTAGAAAACCGAAAAACTTGGGGAATCCAGAAGCCAGAATCCAGGAGCCAGAAGGAAAACCAACCTGGCCAAAGGGTGAAACGTGACTTCTGTGGTAAAAAAGGAGAGGACGTTCCGACGGTGCGGACGCCCTCTCCTTAGGGGAAAAGATTTTCAACCAATCACCAATAACTGGTCACCAATCACCGCATTTTCAGCCCTGATTTTCCTTGTAGTTCTTGATCGCCTCGTGAAGGGCGTCGGCGGCGAGGTTGGAACAGTGCATCTTCTGCGCGGGCAGCCCGTCGAGGGCCTCGGCGACAGCGGCGTTGGTCAGCTCCAGGGCTTCGTCGAGGGTCTTGCCGATGGCCAGTTCGGTGACCATCGAGGAGGTGGCGATGGCGGCGCCGCAGCCGAAGGTCTTGAACTTGACGTCCTGAATGATGCCATCCTCAACCTTGAGGAAAATCTTCATGATGTCGCCGCACGAGGCGTTTCCGACCTCCCCTACCCCGTCAGCGTCCTCGATTTCACCAACATTACGGGGATTGGAGAAGTGATCCATAACTTTATCGGTGTACATAACGGGCTCCTTTTTTTTTGAAAATCGGGCTGGGAGTCAGGGGCTGGGGGCTGGTTTCTAACGTCCAGTCCCCGTACCCTAGCCCCCGATCCCTGGTTTTAATATTCAATGCGCCTTCTTGATGATCTGGCATTCTTCGCAGGTCATCGGTTCCTTGCGGTTGTAGAGCGGGCTCATTTCGCGCAGTCGCTGAACGATGGGCGGGAGAACCTCGAGGACATAGTCGATTTCCTCTTCGGTGTTGTCCTGGCCGAGGCTGAAACGGGTGCTCGAATGGGCAAGAACCACATCGACGCACATCGCCCCCATGACATGGGAGGGTTCCAGGGACCCGGAGGTGCAGGCCGACCCGGAGGAGGCGGCGATCCCCTTCATGTCGAAATTGAGCAGCAGCGACTCCCCCTCGATGTAGGCGAAACTGACATTGAGGGTGTTGGGCAGACGCTTGTATGAATCAGGGTGTCCGTTGAGCTTGACCTCAGGGATCTGCTCGATGATGCCGCGCTCGAGCCTGTCGCGCAAGGTGCGGATGTGAACGGCATGCTCTTCAAGGTTTTGACCGGCCAGTTCGCAGGCGACGCCGAGACCGACGATCCCCGCCACATTATGGGTACCGGCCCGGCGGTTGCGCTCCTGGTGGCCGCCGTGCATGAACCGGGTCAGCCGGGTACCGCGGCGGATATAGATGGCCCCGACGCCTTTGGGAGCCCCGACCTTGTGCCCGGAGAGGACCAGCATATCGATGTTGGCCTTCTGCACGTCAACGGGCACCTTGCCAACGGCCTGGACCGCGTCGGTGTGGAACCGCACCTTGTGCTTCTTCGCCATGGCGCCGATCTCCTCGATGGGGAAGATGTTGCCGGTTTCGTTGTTCGCCCACATGACCGAAAGGAGGATGGTCTCCGGGGTGATGGCCGCCTCGAGTTCGGCCAGGTCGAGCATGCCGTCGCGATCGACCGGCAGATAGGTCACGCGGTAGCCCTCTTTTTCCAGAGCCTCACAGGTTTCGAGAACGGCCGGGTGTTCGACCGCGGTGGTGATGATATGATTCCCCTTGTCTTTGAGCGCGTCGGCCGTCCCCTTGATGGCCATGTTGTCCCCTTCGCTGCCGCAGGAGAGGAAGACAATTTCGGCCGGGGAACAATTGATGAGCTCGGCCACCTGTTCGCGGGCCTTCTCGACGGCTCCGCTGACCGCCCGTCCGGCCCAGTGAACGCTGGAAGG
>CALZIC010000231.1 GCA_945787285.1 uncultured Desulfuromonadales bacterium | reverse complement strand
CTCCGGCCTTGAGGGTGCCGATCATGGCGACCAGGTTGCCGGGGGCGCGCTGCAGGATGAGCGCCACCCGATCCTGATGCCCCACCCCGCGAGTCCTCAGGCACTGGGCCAGCCTACCGGACCATGCAGACAGGTCGCTGTAGCAGATGGCGCGGGTCCCGTCGGTAACGGCCACCTTGTCCGGAGTCTGCAGTGCCGGAGCATCAAGATAGTGTTGAACCATCAGTGGTTTCATCTGCCTCACAACCCGATAAAGCGCCCGATGATATTCCGCTGGATCTCCGAGGTTCCCGAATAAATGGTCGCGGCGATGCTGTCGCGCAAGTCCCTCTCCAGTTCACATTCGGCCATGTAACCGTAGCCACCGTGGATCTGAACGGCATCGAGACAGGCCTGCTTCAGGCTTTCGCTGATAAACAGTTTGCAGATCGAGGCTTCAAGGGTCGCCCTTTTCTGCTGATCCTTCAAACAGGCCGACTTCCAAAGCATCATCTTTCCCAATTCGAGCTGGACTTTCATATCGGCGATTTTGTGCGAAATCGACTGGAAGCTGCCGATCTGCCTGCCGAAGGCGGTTCGCTCCCTGGCATGGTCGATACAGGTTTCCAGAATACGCTCCAGGGTGCCGAGATGGGCCGCCGGAAGCAGGGTCCTTTCCCATTCCATCGACTCGTTGAAAATAATGGCCCCCTGCCCCTCTCTACCGAGCATCCTTGCGGGGGGAATTTCGCAGCCTGCGAAGACCAGTTCACCGTTCTGCAGGGTGGACAGCCCCATTTTCTCAAAAGGCTTGCACCGCTCGAACCCGGCCGTCTCCTTCTCGACCACAAAGCAGGATATCCCCCCCAGTGTTCTTTTCTCAGGGTCGGTGACCGCAAATACGATGACGGCATCGGCCATCGGGCCGTTGGAAATAAAAATCTTTGTGCCGTCAAGCACATAGCGCCCGTTCCGCTTTTCTCCGCGGGTCCGCATGGCCAAGGCATCGGAGCCGGACCCGGGTTCGGTAATCGCCTGGGCAAAGACTTTTTCCCCGCTGCAGATCACCGGGAGGTACGTCTCCTTGAGCGACTCGCTTCCGAAAAGGGACATCTGAAGACCGCAGAGGATCTGGGTCGCAATCGCATGCACCAGGCCGGCATCCTTGCAGGCATATCCAAAGGCCATGATGGCATGAACCGTCGTCACCAGGTCGAACCCGCACCCGCCGTACTTCTCGGCAAAAGGGAGGGCCATCAGATGCATTTCGGCGCATTTGCGCCAAGCCTCCCAGGGAAAGGACCCCTCTTTTTCATGTTGCCGGATATCGTAGGAGAGCTCTTTTCGGGAGAACCGGATAATGGTTTCCCGCAGGATTTTCTGCTCATCGGTGAATTGAAAATCCATCTCAGGCCTCCGGCCGATACTCGCTCTTGCGCCCGATCAGTGAAGCAATGGTTGAAATCGACTCAAAGTTTTCAGGAACCAGGTCATCTCCGGAGACCTGGATGGAAAACTCATTTTCCAAAAAGCTCAGCAGCGACATGATGCCGAAAGAGTCGATGATTCCGGAATCGATCAGTTTGTCCGTATCGGAAAGGCTCTTTCCGGCGGCGTCGGCTACCAACTCCTGAAGGATGAACGTTCTGATAATATCGTTGCTGGGCATGGGCTCTCCTTTCATTCAGGAATTGAATGCACAGCCATCCCTGATTTTCAGAGAATAGAGGCAGCGGCCCCCTCATAAAGCCCTCCTTCTGAACTATTGAACTTTTGGTTGAAAACCTCCTCTTTACAGTTTCCCATGTAGAATCGCGTCAGATCCCTAGGCAGCACCGGCCAATAGTCATTCTGGTAGCGGGATGCGACGTGCTCTAAAAACTCGGCGTAATAGCCCGCCGGATATTCTTCTCGTTGCAACGGGCGGCTTTCAAAATTCATATAGTCAGGATGAACGTTCACAACCGCCATCCCGCCCACTTCGGCAATCCACTCAAGCTTTCTCTTCCAGATATCGATATTCTTCTCTCTTAGCAGAACAAAGAGGGTAAAATCCTGCGGCAGGGTATAGGGAATCTCCAGAATCCTGCGCCCGTCAGGGCAGTTCACCCAGAAGGGGAAGATTGTCCCCACCCCGTCCGGCTGGGGTTCGAAGGGGTCGGTATCGAAGGTCGACGCATCATACTCAATGTTCAGTTCGTGGATCCAGTCGAGGTTGTGATGCATCGCCGGCGACCGAAAACCGACCGCTCCCCACTCTTTGAGGTAACCATTTATTTTAGCGGCTCTCTGGGAAAAAACACGACGCGAACTGTAGAGCTTCCCGTCGTGATTCAGTCCATGCACCCCCACCTCAAACCCTCTGTCAACCAGGTTTTTGCGCAGAGACGGCGACACCGGATACCTTTCCGGCACGAAGTTGAAGGATGACCGAAAACCGCGATCCGCTTCAAGCGTTAAGAGCTGCTCGCACTTGTTATGTCCGCCCAGGGTATCGACATCGTGAGTCAGCACCAGGGCGAAGCGCTTGCCCCCCGGCCACCCGCGCCACCCTTCAGGCGGGATGGCGGTACTTGCATCGATAGGCCACACCTCTTTGCTCCTTTGAAGGTTGGCGCGAACCAACGCATTGCGCAAATATAGCTGCAGCCACCGGGGGATCAGGGGTTTGACCGAATAAAAGACTCTATTAACCAACATGACGATATATCACCCTCCCCATCAGCTTTGAAACAGCCATGGGCATTTTTTCAAACAGATGATTGTGCCATCCACTGACCATGCTGTTTTTAGAAACAAAAGCCTCTTTTTTAAGATCGTAGACATAGTATTTCAGGATCTGCTCCGAGCTCCCCCACCCCGACTTGAAGCGCCTGAGCCCTTCATTCTGCAGTTCTGTTTTTCCAAAACATAAGGATTTAAAATGGCGCCCGGCATACCAACGGATCGCTTCCCACATGACCAGGCTGTTGGCTCTCAGGCTTTTACGCTCCAAATCACTTGCGCCAAACTTGTAAATGGCATGCCCGCCAAAATGAAAGAACAGGGCCCCCGCAACGGTCTCTCCCCCCTGGCTCGCCAACAGCACCAAACCGAGATTTTCAGAGATAATGTTCTTGAATATCAAATGAAAAAACCTGTAGGGCTGGGGGGGAAGGCCATGCCTTTTTCGTGTCAGGCAGTTCAACCGGAAAAATTCCTTCATCGAATCTTCATCGCTGCAGACTCTGACCTCGACTCCCTCGCGATGGGCCTTTTTAATATTGCGCCGGGTATTGTTGCTGAACCCGGAAGCAATCGCGGTCTCACCGGGGGTCAATTCCAGAAGGTGACTGTAGTACCGGGAAGAGGGCTGGCCGTTTGCGACCCCCGAGTCACCTCTTATTTCGATAGACTTCCAGGCGTGGCTGTCCCCGTGTTGGGCAATGACCTGAAAAAGGCCCTCTGCAGAGACCCCGCCACCGACCAGCGGGAAACAGTAATCTGTGAAAGGCAATGATACGCCTCGCTTGCCAGTGCAGAAGCTGTCGATCCCCATCATGGGAACAAGGGCGGAGATTTTCCCGCCCTCTTTCGCCACGAAATACAGCGGGTCATAGTGATAGGCCTCACTCAGGACCCGGGCCCAGTTGGAGGTATAAAAGAAGCAGTCATGCCCTTCGGCCTCCAGCTGATCATTCCAGCCCTTGACCTCTAAAGGATTGACGATTGTGATGTTATTGAACCCAGGGTCTGCCTTCATGGCTGTACCCTTCCGAGTTGTGTAAAGCAGCGAACCTCTTGGTTTCAGTTGCCACGTAATCGACCTGCTCTGGGGACATGGTCGGGAACATGGGTAGCGAAACGATTTCCCGGGCGGCCTTTTCCGCCGCAGGAAAGCTGCCTGCTCCCAGCCCCAGCCCGCCGTAGGCATGCTGCCGGTGAACCGGGCAGGGGTAATGAATGCCGCAGGAAACGCCCTTTTCACCCAGGTGGGCCATCAGGGCCTCGCGATTTTGAACCCTCAGTGAGTACACATGGTAGACGTGGGTTCCATAATCGGCGGACAAGGGTGCCTGGATCCCTTCTGAGCCTGCAAAGTGGGCGTTATAAGCAGTGGCATGCCTCCCTCTAAGGGCGTTCCAGTCGCTCAGGTATTTGAGTTTGACACTCAGCACAGCCCCCTGGATGCCATCCATCCGCCCGTTCCATCCGATGTGGTTATGGTAATACTTCTGGACCTGACCATGATCCCGAAGTGCCCTGATCTTCTCCGCAACATCTTCGTGATCGGTCACGACAGCCCCGGCCTCCCCGAAGGCTCCCAGGTTCTTGCCCGGGTAAAAGCTGAAGCAGCCGGCATCCCCTATCGACCCGGCAAGCCGCCCTTTGTACTCCGCACCGTGCGCCTGGCAGGCATCTTCGACCACGAAAAGGCCGTTTTCTCGGGCGATGGTCATAATGGGGTCCATATCAGCCATCTGCCCGTACAGGTGTACGGGAATGACCGCCCGGGTACGGGGTGTGATCGCCGCGCTGAGCAGAGCGGGATCCATGGTGTAGGTGACGCTGTCGATATCGACGAAGACCGGTGTGGCGCCGCAAAAACTGATCGCCTCGGCGGTGGCGATGAAGGTGTTGGGCACGGTGATGACTTCGTCGCCCGGGCCAACCCCCAAAGCGGCCAGCGCCAACCAGAGAGCCTCGGTGCCGCTCCCTACGCCAAGGGCGAACCGGCTCCGGCAAAAAGAGGCAAACTCATTCTCGAACTGCTCGACAAACGGCCCTCCGGCAAAAGCGCAGCTGTCAACCACCTGGCTGATCGCAGCATTGATTTCGTCCCGGATCGGGTCATGCTGGGCTTTGAGATCCAAAAACGGCACTTTCATTTTCCGCTCCCCGATTTTTTCGAAGTATGCGTGCAGGATTTCCGGCGACAACCGCATTGGCCGGAACGTCTTTGGTCACCACGCT
>CALZIC010000230.1 GCA_945787285.1 uncultured Desulfuromonadales bacterium | reverse complement strand
TCTGCCTGCGCTGGCAGAAGGCCCTCAAAAGCCGCGCCCCCCAGATGCGGGTTCGCCGCAATTATCCCTACCGCGGCATCGGCGACGGCCAGGTCACAACCCTGCGCCGCCGCTTTGTCCCCGACACCTATCTCGGGATCGAACTCGAGGTGAACCAATGCATACCCGCCCCAGCCTCCCCTGCCTGGCTTCAGCTTCAGTCAATTCTGATCACGACCCTTAAAGAAGAACTTGATTCATAAGGGAAATTAACCCTCCTTTGCTTGACCCTGTGGGTATGCTTGTTGCTTAATACTGTAATGAAAAATTTGGGGTTCCCTGTCACCTTCCCACCCCGATCACCTTTTCTGTCCACAAAAGAACCAGGTTGCCATGGCTTTATTCTTTAAGACACTGACCCGCACCTTGCGAGATGGACTCATTTTGGTCGCCCTGGCCTGCCTTTTCACGAACCAGGCCACGGCCTCCGAGCCTCCGGAAGCAGCTTTTCCCGCCTTCCCTGCAGAATACGGCGAAGTCGTCTTCCACAGAGTCGGTGAAAACCAACAGCAGGTCTACATCATCGGCCAAAGCCATCGCAGCTCCCGAACGGGACTCAACGGGTCTGACACGGTCCGGGTTCAATCAGAAATCTATCGCATCGGCGAGTGGTTGATCCGGGAAAAGGAGGTCGGGCTCCTTCTTCCCGAAGGTTTTTTCCAGAAAACCCAGAAAGGGCCCGAGGCCGCTATCGACCGCGAGAGCTTCTCTTTCGACAACCCGACCCTGCATCAGAAACTGTCTGACACCCGCCGGTTCGTCAATGCCGACATGCTCCTCAACGCCTCCTACAACATCCGCCTGGCCCAGGTGGAGGATGAAGAGCTCTACCGCAATGTCGGAGCCCTGCTCCGGCAGATGCGTTACCATCCCCTGACCGATCCCTGCGAACTGGAGCTGGTCCAGGAGCAGAGGACCGCGGTCATGCTTCAGAATATCCCCGCCGCGGTGGAGAAGGCCTTCGGTTGCGGGGAAATCGAAAACCGAAAGGCCATGTTCACCATCGGCATGGCCCACATGCCCGAGCTCCTCGGTTTTCTGGAGAAGGACAATCGAACCAACTACGCCAGCCTGCGCCTGCTCGATCAGGGGTACGGGGTGACCGTCATCCTCCCCCGAACCCTGGCAGAAACTTACCCGGGACCTCTCTCCGACAACTGACAACTTTCGTCCCATTCAAAAAAAAAGCTGCCCGAAACGGACAGCTTTTTTTGTTGGCGGCGGGTGACAGGTGCAGGAGTTCCTTCACAAAGGCTCCCTCACCGAATGACAGGCCATGTGCCCCGTTCGACTCATCCTACCTTATGAATCTGAACCATCCCGGAGCGGCCTGAGTTGACGACGCCTTTCCAGTACTCAGAACCCATGAACACGACTGCCCGCAAGGAATACCAGCGGGCTCTGCGTGCTGCTTAATAGTCCAGCTTTTTCTGGTACTCAAGAACGCCTTCCCTGGCTTTTTCCTGGATATCCTCCATTTTCTCGTCGAACGCTTTTTCATGAATTTGCATTTCCGGCTGATGCTGTTCCATGCCGGAATGCTCCCAGTAAGGAGCCTGGCCGTAAAATTCGTGAATGGTTTGGCCATACTCCTGGTCGGTCATGCTCTCTGTCCTGACCGGGACTTCGGCCAGTTTACCTTCGTCCACGGTAAGCTCCAGCGATGCGGCGTTTTCCTCCGCCCGGAAGAGGTTGAAGGGGACTGCAATCTCTTTGGCCTTAACTCCCAGCACACCTCCTTTAGCCAGTATGGCGTAGCCGACCTGGCCGGTCTGCCGGTCGAGCATCAGGTCACGGATTTTGCCGATTTTCTCCCCTTGCATGTTCGTCACGTCCATCCCGATGTACTGGTTGGCCGATACGAAACTCACGGAACTCTCCGAAGCAGCCTCCTCGCTGCTTGCTAACGTAACGACGGCGATCGCCAAGCTTGCCAGTATTGCCACCGTCACTATACCCATGCGTTTCATGCGTAATGCTCCTTTCTTCATGCTTTCCCGTTCCGCCTGCATATGGTTTACCATCAATCCAACAGACGTCAACAATTTATAACCATTTTTTTGTCAATATTATTAATGAGTTAGGCCGTAAAACAACAATGAGGCACACAAGTAGCCGTATTCAGAACCTTACGGCATTTACCAGAGAAGCCTCGCCCACATCGGAAAATTTTCAGCCCCGGTCCAGATCGAAGGAGATGCCAATCCCGCGGAATGTTTCGCCACTCTGTCGATGCATCGGTGCCGTAGATAAGAGTTGACGAAATATTGACTGGGGTGTAATCGTTTAGCGTATTCAACATCCAAAAGCCTGTTTTTATCCTTTTCTCCAAGCGGTGGGGCGCCACCATTTATCCAACGAATAGACAGCGCGGGGAGAAACACCCATGGTCACCGGGTGGCGCTTGGGCAAAACGCAAGAAAAAACGAATCGACCGCAGAAAATGCGAAGGCCCCCTTAGGATAAGACATGACCGGGAAGTACGATGGAATTCTGAGCAAACTGTCACCGCCGGTTCACATTACGGCGAGCGTTCTGCTGGTCTTCATTCTTGGCGGGATCAATATCCTCACCGGAGTGGAGCTGTCTTTCTCCATCTTCTACCTGGTGCCGATCTACTACGTCACCTGGTATGCAGGACGCTGGCCCGGCATTTTCACCGCCGTTCTCAGTGCCGGGGTGTGGCTGGCCGCCGATTATCTGTCGGGTTATGAGCACTCCCACCACCTGATCCCGATCTGGAACATGATCGTCCGGCTCTTTTTCTTTTTGACCACGGCCTGTCTGCTGGCGGCTTTAAAAAGGAATATTCAGCGCCGCAGAACCCTGGAGCGGATCTTTTTCCACGACATCCTCAATATCGCCGGCAGCGTCCGAGGATTTGCCGAATTGCTCAAGAATAAGGACGTTTCCGGTTCCCAGGAGATCTACGATCTGATCTACGATGCCGCAGACAAGAACCTCGAAGAGATCGAAAACCAGCGAACCCTGGCAAATGCCGAAGACCACGACCTGCATGTCGAAATCGGCCAGGTAAGCTCCAAACTGCTGCTGCAACTGGTCGCCAACCTGTACCGCAGTCACCCGGTGGGCAAGGACAAGCTCATTGTTGTCTCCCCCGAGTGCGAAAACATCTTTTTCGAAAGCGACCAGGGACTTCTTTCCCGGGTGCTCGGCAACATGATCAAAAATGCCCTGGAGGCGACCAAGCCGGGTGGAACCGTCACCGTCGGCAGCCGCGCCGATGGGGAACAGGTTGAGTTCCGGGTCCATAACGCGGCGGTCATCTCGCAAAAGGTCCAAAAAAAAATCTTCCGGAAAGAGGTTTCCACCAAAGCCAAAGGACGCGGCCTGGGCACCTACAGCATCAAGATTCTCACCGAGTATCTCAAGGGACAAGTGACATTCACCAGCTCAGAGGAAGACGGAACGACCTTCCGGGCCAGCTATCCCCTGCGGTTTCCCCATAACAGAAAAACCGGGAGTTCCTGACCTGTTTCCTGCGCTGTAAAAGATTAAAGAGATGAGGGAGCGGAGCTGAAAAGGTGAGCCTCGGTCAGCACCTTCTGCTGCACCAGTTCCAGCTTGAGGCGCTCGGTGACGTCGCTGGCGAAGAGCCGCTCGAAACGGATATCGAGCACATAGGCCTTGACCTTGAGGCGGGTGAGAAAGGTGTGGTCAAAAAGATCGTCGACCGCCACGGCGATCGGTTTTTTCAGGTAGACGTAGGGGGAGCAGGCCGCGGCTTCCCGGGCCAGGGATTTGACCTGGACAATGTCGACCGTCGCCGGCAGATGGATCTCGACCACCACCATCTCGTTGAGTTCCCCGGCGTTGGAATTGGAGACCGCCTGGCCGAGGACCAGGGAGTTGGGCAGGGTGACGGCGCTATCGTCGAAGGTCTGCAGGGTGATGGCCCGCAGGCCGATGTTGCGCACTTCGCCGTAGTGTTCGCCGACCTGGATCATGTCCCCCACCCGAAACGGGTGATCGAGCAGGATCAGGATGCCGGCGATCACGTTCTTGATCAGGTCCTGGGCACCCAGGCCGATGGCCAGGCCGGCCGAGGCGCTGATCGCCACCAGGGTGTTCAGAGGCGGCTGGAATATCGCAAAAACGATGAAGGCGAAGGCCCCGACCCAGACCACCAGCCGGAGCACCGGGTAGAGGCTGGAGATAAAGAGCCGGTAGCGGCTGAACTTTTCCGCCAGCAGCTCGGCCCCCAGGCGCAGTCCCCGAACCAGGGCCCAGGAGATCAGGATGAAAACGATGGCGAAGAAGATTTTCGGGATGGAGATATATTCGAGGATTCCCCGGAGTGTCTGGTCCCCCACGGCGCCGCTCCCTTCAGTAAGTGTCCATCCGGTTTCTATGGATGGGCCTTGCGCGGTTTTCATAAGGGAAACGAGCAATTTTTTGCATGGTCAAGGAAATCAGGGCCTTGCGCGGGGACGTACATGGTACGTCGCACAAGCGAGGCCGCAGATGGACGCCGAGATTGCGAAAAAGGGCCGTTTCCGTATGCAAACTAGTAAAGAATATTCATCGATTCCAGGGTCCGGGTGACCGGGCCGAAAAAGATCGGGTTGATGCCGTAGCGAAGCGCCCCCTCTTCCAGACTCCCCGCTTCGGTCACCAGCAGGTTGAGGTGGTCGAGGGCATCGAGGCTCATCCGCCCCTCAAGGGGTTCCTTGCGGAAAATCCGGCAGTACTCATCGACCGTCAGCCTTCCGTGATTGACGATTTCGGCCAAGGTGAAAAGATCAGTCCTCGCAAATTGCCGTATAAAACCGTAATCCGGTTTGCCCAGGGGCGCAACCCTGACCACCCCGGCCTCCGGGTCCGCCTGCACGGAAAGGAGCCAGAAGTAAATGGCGGCCTCGATGTTTCCGGA
>CALZIC010000229.1 GCA_945787285.1 uncultured Desulfuromonadales bacterium | reverse complement strand
AAAATTTTCGGATTTCAGTGACTAGGCACCTCCTTTTTTCGGAAGAAACCGACCCGTGATCGGTTTTTTGGGTAAATAAAAACCTCTTCTTCAGTGACGGACGACCAATTCGGTGAGGTAGTGCAGCGGCCCCGGCATCACCACGGAGGTCAAGACAGCCGGCGGCAAAAAGAGAACCCAGCCTGGAAATGTCGGTGCTTTATACTCGGCCTCCGCCAACAAGGACTCAATGCGCAGAGCGCTCTGGCTGTTTGCAAAGCCAACCGCACCTGCCCCAAGCTCGTTTTGTGAGCTGTAAAGCAAACGTTCGACAATCAAGATGGTTTCAGCAACCTGGAGACGGCTGCCGGTATTCACTGCAGCCTCTTCATCGCAAACCTGCTCTGTCGCCAGGGTCAAATCCTCCAGAATGCACCTGCGGGACCATGGAAGATGGCAAAAAGACAGGACCTGCCCCAGATATTGCCGTAAGGGGTCACGGCGCCGGACATGACTTTGTTCATGGGCAAGAATTACCTGCAGGTGCTCCGGAGCCAAGGCCTGGGCGAGAGCTGTCGATATAAATATTTGTGGCGCCCAGAAACCTACCGTTAAAGCGACCGGCTTTCTCCAAGGGACCAAATTGTAGCCTGCCTGGCTCTGGCTGGCAGCACATCCGAGCACGATTTTGAGCCGTGCGATTTTATACAGGTGGACCCCCTGGACGGCCAGGAAACCTGCCAGCAGGAAAATCAGAGCACCGACCAGGTACCAAGGCAGGGCCTCCGAACCTGAAAAGAGCGGATCGGTCAGGCAAATGTGGGGGAGCCGCTCGGAATGGTTATGGCAATGCCCCGCCGGAATGCCGAGGCGGTTCAATAGCGAAGGAATAAACAGCAGCGTGGTAAAGAAGATTCCAATACCGAGGGGAGCCGCAGCCCAACCCAGAAGAGCATTGGCCCGCTGCTGCGGTTGCCGCCTCAATAGCCCCGGACGGATAGTCGGGTAGATGATGGCAAGCACCGCACCCGGTCCGACTCCAATGATTAATGTGGTCCCCAAGGCCAGGAAAAGCGTGTCCAAAGACAGTAACTATCGTTTCTGGCGCCGCTCGGCAATCAGATGCTCCAGGCGGTCCAAAGTATCTTCTTCAAGTCTATCGGCAAGATCGACAAAGGTCGAAAGCATCGCCTCGGTACTGCCCCCAGAGAGCTTTTCCACCACATTGTCAATCATCTCAGCCATCAGTTTCTCTCTGGTTACGGCGGTAGAGTAGACATAGGCATGGCTGACTTTCTCACGGTTCAAAAGCTCTTTTTTGGACAGGCGCTCCAAGGTGGACTGGATTGTATTGGGGGAAATTTTCCGTGGAATGCCAAGTTGACGATGCACTGCTTTGGCATCGGCGGATTCATTCGCCCACAGGTATTCCATGACCATGATTTCAAGTTCCCCCAGATAGGGACGTCGGATAAACATTTGAGCACACCTCCTTGAGCCGTCACAGGGTATAGCATGACAAAAATCCGACCGTCAATCGGTTTTTCGTTTCTGTATCTGCCCCTGTTGGAGGGGATGGAGCTGGGGGGGGCAGGGGGAACCGGTTGAGCCGTTCGAAAAACGATACGGAAAAGTTACCCGGACTTCCTGGGCGTTCCGGACGCCACCTGTAGAAATCTGGTCTCCCGGTGGTCTGACGCCGGGGAGCGCGGGCCGGAGCCGTAACGGAGCCAATTGTCCGGACCGGAGATGCTTGGGGGGATCGGAAACAGGGAGAGCAGTCTGACGCAACCGGTCGAGACGCAAGAGGAATCAGATGCCGCATCGGCCGGCGGAGGTCCGGTCCGGGGGCGTCGCCGAGAGGCCAGTTGAAACAAGGGAAGAGGGGCCCAGCCCCGGAGGTGGACCGGAGAACCAAAAAGAAAAGCCCCACTTCCCGAGCAGGAAGTGGGGCTATTTCTTTGGAATCAAACGAGAAGAAAATGGTCGGGGCGAGAGGATTTGAACCTCCGACCCCCTGCTCCCGAACCCGTGGCGCTAGGAAGGGGAGGGACGATCCCTAACAGGCTCCTGCCAACCTGCAATTTCGTAGGCCCGGCCCCGTGGCGGACCCTGTGGCGCTTGCCCGAAAAGCTAGAAGAGATCGAGGGACATGTTTGAAATTCCCAAATTGCATGCACGGCACCATGTCCTGCACGGCACCATGTCCTTGTGGTTTGCTCCTTGCGTTGCATTTGCAATACCGTATAGCGGATTCAGTGTTCGGAGGCAACCAGGCGATTTTTACGCTTTCGGGGGTTCGAAACGAAATTTGTGGGGGAAATTGCTTATAGGCATGTTTTTGGTCTCAAAAATCGACTTATAAGGCCATTTTAGGGAGTGATTTTAGAAATATTTTCGTTTGTTTTCAGGTTGTTGCCTTGGTCCGACCCCAAGTGCCTCGGTTGTTGAGACCTGCTCTCTACTCTACCCTCCGTTCTCCCTTCCGCGATTGCTTTTCGAACGGCGGTAGAAGATATCCTGAAAATTTGTGGTAATCCTTCATGTAGGGAACAGTTGTTCACCGAGTCCGGGATGGAGACGGCGATGATGAGATCCCTCTGGGAAGGGTGCCTGGTTGATTCCGGATTCGCAAAAGAGGATTCACTGCGGAAGAACGGTCCGCTTCAGGATTTGTTCTGGGGAGTTCATATATGTACGAGAGACTGAACAGAAGCACAGAGAATGCCCTTGCCTTTCGGATCACCGAAAGCCTGAGCAGGGACGAGGTCAGAGCGCTCGCCGAAGAGCTAAAAAAGGCGATCGAAGCCGCCGGAAAGATCAGAGTCCTTCTCGAATTGAAGGCGTTTCCCTACGGCGACCTGGGGGCTCTCTGGGAAGACTTCAAGTTCGAAATCAGACACGCCCCGGACATCGAATATCTGGCTCTGGTGGGCGATGAGGATGTGGAGAAATACAGCCATCGGCTTTTTGGCGAGCTGATCGCCACCAATATCCATTACTTCGTTCATGATGAGGTCGATGAAGCTTGGGCATGGCTGACCGGAGAGTAAACCGCTCAGCCTTCCCCCTTGAGCCGCAGCCCCCGCGGCACGATCATCCGCTCGAGAAGTTCGAAGACCCCCTGGGCCAGCAGCGCCAGGACGGCCGTGCCGACGTTGATGACCGCTGAAATCTTGATGCCGGCGAGAATGGTGCTTGCCGCCAGGGGGAGTTCCACCATACGCATGCGTGCCGCAGGTGGCAGAGCGAGGGTCTAGAGTTGGGGTCTTGCATTGCTGCATTTATGTTTTTGCAAGATCTGCCCCCTCTTCCTCACGGCGGGGCCGGTTCCTACCGGGACCGTGCTGACCTGCTCGAGCTTCGCCGGGCCACGATCGCCGACCTGCTTGCCCAGATCTGGCCGAAATTTCTGGACGGGGCCCGGCACCCGAGATCGCCACCCAGGTCGTGGCGTTTTTGGAAGAGTGCCCGCATTTCAACGCCGGGCGGGGGGGCTGTCTGCAGAGCGACGGCTTGGTGCGCCTGTCGGCCTCGCTGATGGACGGAAAGAAGCAGAAGTTTTCCGGCGTGGCCCTGGCCATCCATATGATCCATTCCTCGAGGCTGGCCTATGCCCTGCAGGAGAAGGAACAGTCCGTGGCAGGTCCGTTGGGCGCCCAGCTGCTGGCTCGTGAACTAGGTATTCCCCCTGAAAACCCCATCGTTTCCTTCGGAGTTGAGCAGTGGCTCTTGCACTTGAAAGAGCAGGGCTAGGAAGGGGGAACCGTTGGTGCCGTGGTGCTGGACCGGGAAGGATCTTTGGCCTCCGCCACTTTGACCGGGGGGACCGAAGGCAACGTGCCGGAAAGGATGTCCGACTCGGCCACGGTGGCCGGAAATTATGCCTCTTCCTTATGCAGCCATCAGCTGCACCGGACTCGGCGAGGAGATTCTCAATGATGGCCTGGCCGTGCGCATCGAGACCAGGGTGCGCGACGGTGGTTCGGTCATCGAAGCCAGCGAGTTGACGACGAAAGAGGCGCAAGTTCGTGGCCGCAGCTATGGCTGGATCGGGATTGACCGCTCAGGCAACTGGGTGAGCTGCAATACCACGGAACATATGCCATTTGGCGCCATGAGCCGGGACCTCGAAAAGCGAATCATTGGATAGTAAGGGCGGTTCTTTTCCTGAGAGCATTTCGGCGAATGAGGCAGTTTTCTAGCCTGAAAGAATAGCGACCCGCTGAGAAAGGCCCACGAGACCGCCGGGCTTGTCTGCCGCGGGGAGCGCAGGAAGTACCCGGTCATAATCGGGGTCAGATCTTGCCGCAACAGATTTGTGGCATGGCAAGACTTGACCCCTTAGCCTGACTCCTTAGCCCGGAGCGTCTCCGAGATCCCAATTGCCGTAAGGAATCTCGCACATGGACCGGAGACGGACCGGAGGCCGAAACGAAAAAGCCCCACTTTCCGCTTGGAGAGTGGGGCTAATCTTTTGAAATCTAACGAGAAAGAAATGGTCGGAGCGAGAGGATTTGAACCTCTGACCCCCTGCTCCCTAACCCGGCGTACTAATAATAGTCTTCTTCACGCTGGTGGCGGATCGCCAGGATTGTGACCGTCTCGTTATCCTCGATCTCGAACAAGGCGACATAGCCGTCAGAGCCAAAAGGAATGACCACCTCACGTAAAAACGGGTTGTCTGGGGTTGCTTTGCGACAGGTGAAAGGGAAGTCGCGCAAAAAGTCGATGCTTTTTCCGATAGCCTCGCGTGCGCGACGAGCGGCGTCAAGATCTCGGACCAATAAAAATTTGTAGAGCCTCTGCAAGTCCTCTCTGGCGGCTTTGGTGTAGCGAACTCTGTAGCTCACCTTTGGTTCTTGGCTTCGGCTTGGGCAAGAAGGTCGTCCAGTTCGCCCAAGACATCTTCGGCATCGAAATATTCGCCGGTTCGCCGCGCCTCATCACGGGAAGCAAGTCCCCGG
>CALZIC010000228.1 GCA_945787285.1 uncultured Desulfuromonadales bacterium | reverse complement strand
CGAGGCAGGTTTTGCCCGAAGCGGTCGGGCCGAGGATAACCAGCAGGTTGTGGGACATATCGGGTGTAGTCCTTTATTTTGGATGGGATGGCGTATTGTAGGTCTTTTAGGCGGCAAAGACAATCCCGGCTTTTTCCCCATTTTTTCTCCCTTTCCTTTCCAGCCGACATTTGCTACATTAGGCCGTTGTCAGGCCGTTTCGCCTGTCGCCACCCTGCGGAAACGCGAGTTCACTATCCCATGACGCTTCACGATCCAGAAACATCCATTCCGCCGGAATCCCCGGTAGTACTGCCCCGCTCCGAACACTCCATTTCCCGCAAGCAGATTGACGAGGACACCCTCAAGGTGCTTTACCGTCTCTCCCGCAACGGCCACCGGGCCTACCTGGTCGGCGGCGGGGTGCGCGACCTGCTGCTGGGGCGTGCCCCCAAGGATTTCGATGTCGGCACCGACGCCACCCCCAACCAGGTGAAGAAGCTGTTTCGCAACTGTTTTCTGGTCGGGCGCCGTTTCCGCCTGGCGCATATCCGCTTCGGCGGCAATTACCTGGTGGAGGTCGCCACCTTTCGCCGCCAGGCCCGTCCCGACGACCTCCCCGAGGATCCGGCCGAGCACTTTTTTGTCACCGAGAACATTTTCGGCACACCGCAGGAAGATGCCTTCCGCCGCGATTTTACAATCAACGCCCTTTTCTACGATATCAAGACCTTCTCGATCATCGATTATGTCGGCGGCCTGGCGGACCTGGAGGCTCGCAGGCTGCGGGTGATCGGCGACCCCCTGGTTCGTTTCACCGAGGATCCGGTGCGGATGCTGCGCGCCCTCGAGTTTGCAGCGCGGCTCGGATTCTCCCTCGACGAAAAGGTGCGCGGGGGGATCTACGAGCGGGCTTCGCTGATTGCCGAGGCGGCACCGGCGCGGATTCGCGAAGAACTGATGGAACTGTTCCGCCACAAGGTGGCCGGCGCGGTGCTGCGCAACGCCCAGAGCATGGGACTTCTGGAACACCTGATGGCCGGCTACGAGGGGGACGAGAAAACCTTCGACCTGCTGGAGCGGATCGATCAGCGCACCGCCTCGGGGGTGCCCATTGAAGAACCTTTCGCCCTGGCCGCCCTCTATCTCTCCCGCTTCCTGCGGACCTGCCCCGCGCAGAGCGAAAAGACCGTGACCGATGCGGTTCGCATCGCCGGACTGGTCCTCTCGCCCCACTGCGGCTATTTTCATGTGGCCCACGGCATTCGCCACCAGGCCCGCGAACTGCTGGTCGGTTTTTTCCGCTTTTGCCGCGGCCGGGGCAGGCGGGGGGAGCGCCGGTTCCTGCAGCATCCGATGACCCCCCAGTCGCTGGAGCTCTTCAGCCTGTGGTGCGCAGGTGACGAGGCGATGCTGGCGCTTGCCGCCGAGTGGCGGGAAGGGCTGGCAGAGGCCGCCCGGCCTCAGGAAAAGAAGACGCGCGAAGGCTCCGGGGCCAAGCGCTCGAGACGGCCGCGCCGGCGCGGCCCCCGAAGGTCCAAAAAGCCCTCCGGCGGCGGCGAGCCCGGCTCTTAGCTCCACGCCCTCGCGGCAGCGGCTACCGTCTGGGCATTCTCCGCACAATCTTCCGCAACCGCCCCATCTCCTCCCGGTTCAGCGGCCGGTCCCGGTAAACGGCGCCGGCATAAATCTCCACGAACTCGGCGGCCAGGGGGTCCTTCACCCGTTTGCACAGCTCGTGCAGTCCGCAGTTCGCAGGGAGTTTCTCCAGCCCGTGGCGCTTCTCCACCCGGTGCAGAAACGCCCCGAGAATCCTCTCCTCCCGGCTTGATCCCGATCGTTTGATCCCTTTGACCAGCAGCCAGACCCCTGCGGCAAGCAGCAGCAGGTAAACGACCGCCTTCTTGCCGGGCAGACTGTTTCCCCTTCCGGTGAATTTGCTGTGGGCCTTGTTCAGGATTTGGAACTGGCGACCGAAGTCGTAGGAAATGACCATCTGGGTCCAGTAGTAGTCGACGGTGTCGGCCAGGCGCCGCCCCAGGCCGAGCCCTGCGGAGCGGGGGCCGATCAAGGCCGCATCGGCATTGCGGGCCAGGCGGCTGGGGTCGATGCGCACCCAGCTGTTGTCGTCGAGCAGGGCTTCGACCCAGACGTGCGCTTTGTCCTCGGTGACCAGGTAGTAGCCGCCGAGTTCGTTGTATTCGCCGCCGAGGTAGCCGCCGACCAGGCGTGCGGGAACGCCGCCCAGACGCAGCAGCTGGGCGAAGGAGGAGGCGAAGAATTCGCAGTAGCCGCGCTTTTTGGCAAACAGAAACTCATCGACCGGGTCGGCCGTAGAGGGGAGGTCGCTGTTGGCGTAGGCCAGGCCCTGCTCGAAAAAGAACTCCTTGAGCCGGGCGATTTTTTCGAAGGCCGTTCCCTCCCCGGCGGCAAGGTCCAGGCCCACCGCCTGCACCCGCTCGGAAACCGTTGCGGGGGGGCGCAGGTAGAACTGTCGGTCGACGGCGCGTCGGTGCTCGATTTTACCCCCGAAGGAGGAGACCACCTGGTAGCTCAGGCGGCGCTCGATGGGGCGGCGGGTGGAAAATACCCGGTCCGATGACGATCTGCTTCGGGGCCCCTGAACGCTGACCGGGATATCGAGCACCGGGAGATAGCGACCCTGGCGGGGTTCGCAGTAAATCTGCTGGATCGATTTGCGCCCGCCGCTAATCCCTCCCGAATCCATCTCCGGCGGTTCTTGCCTGACCCAGGTGTTGCCCTGCAGAGTATTGAGGACAATGGTCCGCCAGTAGAGCTGATCGGCATCGACCGGGTCGCTGGTGACCCTGAAGGCGACCTCGCGGGTGGCCGCGATGGCGGCGAAAGCCCCCGGCCGCACCTTGTCGGAAAAGCCGGTGGTGGCGACCGTGGTCGGGTTGAGGAAATTCCACAGCGGGTGCCGGGTGCGGGGAAGTATGGCGAAGAAAAAGAGCATCAGAACCAGCGATGCGGCCGGCAGCAGCAGGGCGACGGAGAAGACCTTGCGGGCCTCTGCGCGGCCGAGGCGCAGATTGGGATCGGCGGAGTGGAAGCTGAGCAGCACCAGTCCGACGGTCACCAGCAGCACCAGGGCGACCAGGTAGAAGAAGAAGCCGATGCCGAGGGTCAGCAGGGTCGATCCGGCCAGGGCGAAAATGGCCAGGACGAAGATCTGCAGGTAGTTGCGGCCGCTCTTTTCGGTGGCCAGCCGAATGGCCAGCAGCAGAACCAGGGTGTTGACCACCGGGTTGACCAGGTTGGCCAGGCTGGCCTGCAGGGCATAGGCGCCCAGGCAGCCGATCGACGCCAGCGTGGCCGGAAGCGGACCGACCGGGTAATGCCGGCGGCGGTCGCAACCGATGCCGAAAAGCAGCGCGGCAGGCAAGGCGATCTGCGCGGGGAGATCGAGATAGAGGTAGAGGGGGGCCGCCCCCAGCAGGGCGACCAGGTAGCTGAGGATGTCGAGTACCGTGCTAATCCTGAGCATAATCCTGGATCCGTGAGTTCGGGGTGGGAAAAGAGTGTAAGTGCTTGGCCTGGATAAGTGTTTCAAAAAATCTGAGTCCCACCCATAGGTTCGTCGGTGATTTTTTGATCACTTAGGCAGGTCAATGATTTGCGCTATTGGCCGGCCAGGACTTACGGATGCAGGATAAAGACCTAATTCCGTCAGCAGTTGCAGCCGGTGGAGCCGGGTGGCCATCGGCGAGAACCGGCGCTGACCGATCTGCAGGCCGACTGGCCGTTGTTCCCTGGCGCAGCGGTTGATCAGAAAGGTCGCGGCGCCGAGGCGCTCTTCGACGGTGCTGCCGGGGAGTGTTTCGAAATCGAGCATGACCGGCTCGGCCGACGCCTCGGCGAGTTCCTTGACCTTGAGCTCTTCGCTGCGGGCGGAGAGTTTCCAGTGGATCAGCTTGAGCGGCTGGTCACCCCGGTAGTCGACAATGCGGGTGATTTCCCCCTGGTGCCCCTTGGCCGTGGCCGCAGACTCTCCGCGGTAGGCCTTTTCGCCGCCGGGCAGGCGCGGTGCGCACGGGCGCGGAGCGGGGAAGGCGACCACCTGGCAGTCGACCGGCAGGGTGAGGGTGCGGACGAAAAAGTTGATGGGGAAGATGGAGCGGACCTGCACCTGTTCGAGTCGGTGTCTTCCGCGGCGGGTAAAGCTATAGGGAATCTCCGCCTCGGCCGCCTCACCGGCGCCGATGACATGAAAAAGCGCATCGCTTCCCGGCAGGGCGATCTGCAGCAGAAAGACCGGCAGGCGGCGCCGGCGGTTTTCGACGCGTACCCGCACCGAGGCCGGGCGCCCGGCGTAGATCTCCGCGGGGAAGCTCAGCCGCACCTGCAGCCGGGAGAGGTTCCCCTTGCCGAGCACGCCTGAAACGGCCATGAAGCCGAGCAGGGCCGAGACCAGCAGGTAGAGGAGGTTGTTGCCGGTGTTGACGGCGGCAAAACCGAGCAGCAGGGTCATGACGATATAGAGGGTGCCGGCCTTTGTCAGCTTCAGGCCCGGGGCACCGGTAGCTTTTGAAGGAGCGATGTGAGCACCTCGCTTCGGCTTTGGGATTCGTGGTCCGGCCGCAAAATCAGCCGGTGGGCCGCCGCGGCCGTCGCCACCTGCTTGACGTCTTCGGGGATGACGTAGTCGCGCCCCTCGAGAAAGGCCGCGGCCTTGGCGGCATCGGCCAGGGTGATGGCTCCCCGGGTGGAGATCCCCGAAAGAACCGCCGGGTGCTGGCGGGAGGCGGCGGCGATGGAAAAAATGTAGTCGGCGACCTTCTCCCCGAGGTGAATGGCCGCGACCGAGGCCATCGCCTCCATGATCGCTTCTTTGGGGAGCAGCGGCTCGATTTTTCGCACCTCGTCGCGGATGCTGCCGCCGCGGATGATCGCCTTTTCCACCTCGGCGGGGGGGTAGCCGATGCCGGTGCGCAGGCTGAAGCGGTCGAG
>CALZIC010000227.1 GCA_945787285.1 uncultured Desulfuromonadales bacterium | reverse complement strand
CTTGTTTAAGGTGGGTATCCATGTCTCTCTTTCAGTTGAAATGTTGCGCTTCCCAGGGAAAGCAGCCAAAAATGTTTACGCTTGAAAAAGAAAGTCTAACATACCAGTAACGAGATGTCAAAAATCCGACTCAGCAAAGAGGGCTGGTTTAAGGGGATGGCAATGTTTGGGTGTGCTTCAGGTGATTAATATGTTTAAGAAAAGCACAATGTTTTGGAGTGGCCCGATTTTTCATATTTTTTTCAAGGAGTTGGTGTTTCAAGCCTTTTTGAGAAGGGGTGAAACGAACCTCGAGGGGAGGAGGCTGGGTTGTGTAGAATTCTCTTTTGAGAATAAAGAAAGGGGCAACCTATATGCGGTTGCCCCTTTGAATCTTGATTATTGGCTGCCAACTCCGCTCGAGAGCGAGGCGCCTCAGCAGGCCTTTTTTTCGACGGCCAATCGGTACTCAATCAGATCGGCAATGGTCAGAACCGGCATGTAATGCTTCTCGGCGAAATCGACGATTTCCGGAAGGCGCGCCATGGTGCCGTCGGGGTTGGTGACTTCGCAAAGAACGCCGAAGGGGAGCAGGCCGGCCAGACGCATCAGGTCGACGGTGGCCTCGGTGTGACCCGGGCGCTCGATGACGCCGCCGCAGCGGGCCCTTAGGGGGAAGACGTGGCCGGGTCGGGCGAGGTCGGACGGTTTGGCGCCGTCGGCGATGGCTGCCTTGACAGTAGTGACCCGGTCGGCGGCAGAGACACCAGTGGTGACCCCTTCGGCCGCTTCGATGGTAACGGTAAAGGCGGTCTGGTATTGGCTCGAGTTGGCTTCGACCATCATCGGCAGGTCGAGTTGGCGCACCCTTTCGTCGGTGAGACAGAGGCAGACGATGCCGCTGCACTCGCGGATCATCATGGCCATCTGGGCGTCGGTGAGGGTTTCGGCGGCGAAGATCAGATCGCCTTCGTTTTCGCGATCCTCATCGTCGGTGACCAGCACGCCGCGGCCGTTGCGCAGGGCATTGAGGGCTTTTTCGACGCGCTGAAAAGGGGTGCCGAATTGGGACAACAGTGTCTGATTCATGGTAGTTCTCCAGTCTTTAATGGGTACCAGAATCAGGGCTTGGGGAAGGCAGCTGCCGATGGTGTTCGGACAGCCTCACACCAGGCAGGGTGCCTGTGGAGAGGGATCGACTGCCTTATCCTCTTTCGTCCGGACTGTAACCGTCGGCTCTGGCATCTCACCAGATCTGCTGACCTTTTTCCCCGTTGGAAAAAGCGCTCGCGGGCTCCCCGGAAAAATCCGGGATACCGCCGGTGGGGACTTTCACCCCGCCCTGAGAATAAGATTTCTAAAAAGCTAGCGTAAACGGCAAGGGGTTGTCAACAGGTTTTTGGAGGAACCGGGAGTCTCTTTAAACCCAACCCAGCAACTGCAGACCGTCCCGAAAAAGAAAAAACGCAAACCCGATCAGCATCAACCCGAGCAATTTCATAATGACGATGTATGCCTTGCCGGCGAGAAAATTCTTCGATCGTCCGACCAGAATCGCCAGCAGGATTTTTGTTCCGATGAGAAAGACGTAGAAACTGGCGATGAATGCCGAGGCGTCGAAAACGGTCTGGTGCCAGGCCTTGATGATGGTGGGGGCCCCGATGCTGAACCAGAAGAGATACGGATGGGGGCTCATGAGATTGACCAGAATCCCCTTGGCCAGGGATCGGGGCTGCACCAGGGACTGGTCGATGGCCGCCCCCCGGTTGCTCAGGCTGCCGATTCCGAGAAAAAGAACCAGCAACGCCCCCAGGATCGAAATGGTCCCGAGGACGGCGTCGAATTGAGACAGTCTGCTCAGGGCAAAGACGGTCAGAACGATGATCGGCAGGTCGGTGATGAGGGGGGCCAGGGCCACTCGGACGCCGGCCCTGATGTCGTGTCGCAGGGTTTCCGAGACGACCAGGGTGAGCAGGGGGCCGGGGGCGAAACCGGCGGAGAGGCCGAGCAGGGTGCCTGCAGTGAGGAAATGGATCATGGGGACCGTCGGTTCTTATGGGGGAAAGTTTTTCCACAAAAGGTCACACTATAACAGCCAGGCAGGGTGGGCACAGCCCACCCTGCCTGGCAAAGTTATACCTCAGATTAAGCTTGGGGGACACCTAAAAGATATCGCAGTTGATGATGCATTCGCAAAAAGTCCTGCGATGGCTAAGCAAAAATTTCGACCTACAAGGCCTGGTGGTTTTTCGGGGGCGAAGGCCTACATCAGGTAGGTCGAGGTCCTGAAAAAACACCGTAACGCCGTAGGGCGGACTTTTTGCGACGCCATCAATGATGCAATGTCCTGACTTAATGCTGGTGGGCGCAGCCACCCTGTGAATCTTACTGCCCTTAACCCCGGTCTTCCCCAAGCAGTCTCCTGACAACCACAAAAAAGGTTCCGGTCAGTCCCAGCAGGCAGAGTCCTGCGCCGGGGATGGCCAGGAATTTGAGGGCTTCCTTGGCGTCGTGGGTGCTTCCCAGGCCTGGGGCTTTAAGGGCGGCAAAAAGCCAGAAGACCGAATAGATCAGGGCGCCGGCACCAAAGGCGATGGCACTGAGTTTTTCGATACGTTCTCCTGCGCCAAAAAAGCAGAGAACAAAGATGGCGCCCAGGGCCGCAGCACCGATGGCTCCACCGTGAAGATGGGCTCGTTTCATGTACGCCCATGATTTTTGGACCACCGCCTCTTTTTTGCCGCTATCCCCGCCGTAGACCGATTCAAAAACCGCTTCGGCCGAGCCATTCAGGTAGCTTTTTATTGAATCTTCGGCAGCGCCAAAAGCGCCGCCCAGACCGAAGCCGAACAGAATGGTCAGCAGGGCCAGGATGATTCCGGGAGCGAGTCCTTTTAGAGAACTTGCGGTAGCCGGGTTCATGTCTCCTCCTTGATTTGCGTTGGTTGTTCAATTCACAAAGAACAGCATAAATGGGTGTGCATCCGCTAATTATGTCCGACATTGAATCCAGGTCAACGGCTGGCAAATAAAAAGATAGTTTGAAAATCAAGTCTCTTGATTTTCGTGTAAATTTGAGGCATGCTGGCGTTACTTCATTTAAGTCGTTTTGGGATAGGAGCAGATACATGGATCTCGATAACATTTTCTGGCTGGCTTTTCAAAGCAGCCTGATTCTCGGCCTGGTGCACGGCATCAACCCCTGTGGCCACTCCTGGCTGGTGCTGGCCCCCTTTGTGGTGGGCGAGAAGAGGGGGGCGAAAGTCGCCTTTCTCACCTTCATGTTCCTGTTCGGTACGGCTGCGGCCTGCCTGCTGCTCGGATTCACCCTCGGTGCAGTCTCGACCGCGATTCCGCCCGCCTTCGAAGAGGTGGTTGACATCGGCACCTCCGCCCTGCTGATCCTGCTCGGGGTGATCCTGGTCGTGAAGCCAAAGCTGCTGCATCACCATGACCATGACCATGACCATGGACACCATGACCACCACGATTCTGACACGTCCTGCGAGGGGCACTCCTGCGGGTTCCGGGGCTCGCGCCGACATAAGGTCACTGGCTGGGCCCTGCTGGGTATCGGCTTTGTCAACATGGTCATCCCCTGCCCGACGGTGGCGATCATGTACGGCTACGCCCTCGATTCTGGCCACTACCTCAAGTCGACCGCTGTCTTCGCGGTATATGCCTTTGGTACCGCGGTCGCGGTCGGCGGTGTCATCTACGCCATCCACAAGGTGACCCGTCTGCTCAAGACCTTTTCCCAGGACTGGGTCGAGTCGGCGGTGATGCGCACCGCGGGGGTGCTGACGATCGTCTTTGCCGTCTACACCCTGATGCAGCACCACTGAAACGGGATCGCCATATGGATATCAAAACTCTCTCCCATGATATTGTCGAATTCTATGAAAAGCTCTCCTCCTGGGAGCACGCGGTGGTCAAGGGGAGCGACCTCTCCCCGTCGCAGATGCATGCCATCGAGATCATCGGCCACGAGCAGTCGCTGCGCATGAAGGAGTTGGCGGAAAAGCTCGGGGTGACGACCGGGACGTTGACCGTGACTGTCGACAACCTGGAGAAAAAGGGGTTGATCGAGCGTCGCCCTCACGAAACCGACCGCCGCTCCTACCTGGTGGTTCTGACCGCAAAGGGAAACCGGTATTTCGAGCAGCACCATGAGTTCCATCTCAAGCTGACCGAGGAGATGGTGTCGGTCTTGAGCGAGCAGGAGGCCGGGGTCTTCGCCACCATTCTGAAAAAAGTTCTGGGGTCGATCTGAGCGCCCCCGGTATCAATAGACTGCATCCCTGAAAGGGCTCCCGGCCATGCCGCGGGCCCTTTTGACTTGGCTCGACAGCGTTGCTTCGCTGCTGGCAATAGTGGTAAAAAGGGGGGATGAGAGCGATAGACCACAAAGGAGTGCTCGTGCAGCGAAAAAAGGTTCGTATCGAAGGGATTGTCCAGGGCGTCGGTTTTCGGCCCTTTGTTTACCAGCTCGCCTGCGCCTGCAGCGTTGCCGGCTGGGTATGCAACGACAGCCGGGGGGTGCTGATCGAGGCCGAGGGGAGCGCAGAGGCTCTGGGGTCGTTTCTCCGCAGAGTACAAAACGAATATCCCCCCCTGGCTTCGATAACCCGATTCGAGTCCTTGGACATCGCCACTGCAGGAGAGACCGGCTTCGCCATCCGCTCCAGCGACTCCGGGCGGCAAAAGACCGCCCAGGTCTCCCCCGATACCTACGTCTGCCCCGACTGTCTGTCCGAACTCTTTGATCCCGCGGATCGTCGCTACGGCTATCCGTTCATCAACTGCACCAACTGCGGCCCGCGCTATTCCATCGTCACCGGCATCCCTTACGATCGGCCCCAGACCACCATGTCCGCTTTTCTCATGTGTTCCGAGTGCCTGGCCGAATACCACAATCCTGCGTCGCGGCGGTTTCACGCCCAACCCAACGCCTGCCCGGTGTGCGGACCGCGGCTGAGTCTGAGAAACAGCGTCGGCCAAACGGTCTCCGAACTGGATCCTTTGCAGGGGGCTGTTGATTTGTTGAAGCAGGGCAGCATCGTCGCCGTCAAGGGCCTGGGGGGGTATCATCTGGCGGTGGATGCTTCTAACGACGAGGCAGTCGCCGAACTGCGCCGGCGCAAGGCCCGCGACGAAAAGCCCTTTGCCCTGATGACCTCTGATTTGACCGCGGCGAAACGGTTTGTCGAGATCAGCGAGGCTGAACAGCGTCTGCTCGAAGGGGTCGAGCGCCCCATCGTGCTGCTGCGCAAGAAAAATGGACATGGTCTCTCCCCGCTGGTGGCTCCTCGTAACCGCTACCTGGGGGTGATGCTCCCCTACACGCCGCTGCACTACCTGCTGCTGCAGAATCACTTCGAGGCCCTGGTGATGACCAGCGCCAACCTCTCCGATGAGCCGATCGCCTTTGAGGACGATGACGCTCGGCAGCGGCTGTCCGGCATCGCCGACAGTTTTCTCAGCCATGACCGCGACATCTTTACCCGAACCGACGACAGCATTGCCCGGGTCATGGCCGGAGGGCCCCTGCTGCTGCGCCGCTCGCGGGGGTATGTGCCGCGCGGGGTCAGCCTGCACGCCCCTCAGCCGCCGGTGCTGGCGGTCGGGGCGGAGCTCAAGAACACGGTCTGCCTCACCCTCGAAGACCGGGCCTTTCTCAGCCAGCACATCGGCGACCTGAAGAACCTCGAGGTCTACGAGTCCCTGGCCCGCACCGTCGATCACCTGCAGACCCTCTTTGAGGTGACCCCCGGCATTATCGCCCACGATCTGCACCCCGACTACTATTCGACCCGATTTGCCGAGGGGCGGGAGGGGGTGCGCCTTGTCGCCGTCCAGCACCACCACGCCCACCTGGCCAGCTGCATGGCCGAACACCGGCTGGAGGGGGAGGTGCTGGGGCTGATCTTCGACGGCATCGGCTACGGCAGCGACGGAAAGATCTGGGGCGGGGAGTTCCTGGCCGGCGGCTACGGTGGCTGTCGACGTCTCGGACATTTCGCCTATGCGCCCATGCCCGGCGGAGATGCCGCCACCAGGGAGCCGTTTCGCATGGCCCTCAGCTACCTCTGGCGGGCCTTCGGCGCCCAGATGCCTGAGCTGCCGGTGATTACCGAAATTCCCGAAAAAGAGCGCGCCCTGTACCTGAAAATGCTCGAAAAGGGGCTCAATTCCCCCCTCACCTCGAGCTGCGGCCGCCTCTTCGATGCGGTGGCGGCTCTGGTCGGGCTGCGCAGCCGGGTCAGTTACGAGGGGCAGGCGGCGCTCGAGCTGGAAATGGCCATCGAGGGGGAAGTGGAAGAAGAGTACCCGGTTGAACTGGCGGATGAGAAGGGGATGGTGATCTTCGAGCCGTCGCCGCTGATCCGGGCGGTGGCCGAAGACGTACTGGGCGGGGTTCCGGCCGGAGTTATCAGTGGCCGTTTTCACAATACCATGGTACGGATGATGGCCGAGGTCGCCGGGCGCATGCGCAGTGAAACCGGCCTCGACAGGGTTGTTCTTTCCGGCGGGGTATTTCAAAACCGCTACCTGACTGAAAAGGGCGTGCGCCTGCTGCAGGCCGAAGGGTTCGACGTTTTTACCCATTCGCTTGTCCCCCCCAACGATGGCGGCCTGGCTTTGGGGCAGGCGGTCGTTGCCGGTTTTGCCACGTAGGGCCAGGCAAGGGTTTCCGCCGTGGCGGCGTCAATCCGCAGCCTTGCTTGTACGACGTACGATCTACGCCTCCGCGCAGGTTCTTGACCTGGGACTTTCCAGTGATGGGCTATTTATTGAATGGGCCTGGTGGATGCGGTTTTTCGAGGGTGTGTGGAAATGGAGGGTTAGTGAGAATCGCTTTTTTCAGCCCTTGGAACACCATTATCCCCCTGTGTCATAAATACGAAACCATCAAGAGGCCCCACCCAAACCGATGGCTCAATCAGGTTTATAGGCCCGTGTTTTTTGTTTGACATTGGTTCTTTTCTCGTTGTATTGAGTGAAGTAATTTTAAAATTTGTCCACCGGCGCCCGAAAGGGCCGAAAAAGGGAAGAGGGGTGAAAAGCCCCCGCGGACCCGCCGCTGTAAGTGAGGACGAAGGGCCAAACGCCACTGGTTACGAAGACCGGGAAGG
>CALZIC010000226.1 GCA_945787285.1 uncultured Desulfuromonadales bacterium | reverse complement strand
TGAGCGTGACCTTGCCCCCTTCGTGGACGGAGACGACCGCCAGGGTGTGGCTCACCTCCCCCTCACACATGCCGAGCCTGGTGCGCTCATTGGTGTCGGGCATGACCGTGTATTCGGGGAAGAAGTTGGTAGGTTCGGTGAGGACGAAGGCGATCTCGGGGTCCTCGCAGCTCTGGATCCAGAACAGGGGGCCTTCCTTGAAGTTGGCCATCACCACGAAGTCGCGCAGCTCTTCGAAGCCGAGCAGCCCTTCGGAGAAGTGGAGGACCTTGGCGGGGTCGTACTCGACCTGGCCGAAACGGCTCTCGATGGTTTTCATTTCGGATCCTTCCTGGCCGTAAGACTGGCACTCAAACTGTTCAGATCGGCAAGCTTCCATTGTGTCGCCTCCTTGTTTTCCTGAATAATACGGTCATAGACTTCCTGACGATGAATCTTCATCTCGGCCGGGGCGTCGATTCCGATGCGGATGCCGCCTCCCTTGACCTCGATGACGGTGACCTTGATGTTGTCACCGATGATGATCCCTTCGCCTGCTTTACGTGTCAGTACCAGCATGTATGCCCTCCGTGGCCTGGTGTACCGCGCCCTTTTCCCGGGCGCCTTATGTTTCTTATCGGTTGTCTGCCGTCTGTTGTTTAGGCTTTTTTTCAGTGTTTTTCCCTGCCTGGGTTTTTACTGATCACCCATCACTGATCACTCATCACTGTCCTTAGAGATAATCGAGGATCGACAGCTGGGAGATACGACCGGTGACGCTGAGGGCCGCTTCCATTGCCTGCTCCTGCTTGGTCATCTCGGTGATCACTTCGAGCAGATCGACCTCTTCGTAGCGCGAAAGGCTCTCCTGCAGGTCGAGTTTGATGTCTTCGAGATGCCCGACGGCGAGATCGAGGCGTCGCCCGATGTTGCCCGTCTCGCTGCGCTGGTAGCGCACCTGCTCGGCCCCCTCGTCGAGGGTGGTCAGCAGATCGTCGAGGGTAGGCACCCTGGTGAGCTGTGCCGGGTTGCCGCCGGCATCGAGCAGGGACTGGGGATCGCCCATGGCGTCGAGAAAGATCGGGTCCCCGGCACCGTCCACCGCCGCCGGAGTTCCGTCGCGATGCAGGTACACCGGCTTGCCGGTGGCGATATCAAAGACCGGATTGCCGGCCGTATCGAGCTGCTGGGAAAGGCGGATCGGCTCGCCGTTGTGCATCAGCGGAATCTGGTTGCCCCCCGAATCGAGCACCGGAAGGCCGCCGCCGTCAAGAAGGATCGGCGTTTCGGTGGCCGGGTCGCCGTTCAGGTAGGCGCTGGCGGGGAGCGAGTTTCCCGCGGCGTCGAGGACCTGTCCGTCCTGGCCGCGCAGGGAGCGCTCGAGATTGGTCAGCATCTCGAAGAGGTCGACCCCGGCCGGCTGCAGTTTGCCGTCGCCGTTGGCGTCTTCCATGCCGAGAAAGAGGGAGGTGCCGGAGCGATTGACATCGACCCGGCTGCCGGGGCCGATTTCGAGCTCCATGCTGCGGGAATCCCCCTGGTAGGCGACGCTGTTGATCGAGGAAGGGTCGCTGGTAAAGGGCGCTGCGTCGTCCTCAAAACCGGCGAACAAAAACTGACCGTTCACCTGGGCATTGGCGGTGCTGAAGAGTTCTTCCTTGAGTTGAGCCACTTCGTTGGCATACAAAGCGCGATCAGACTGGCTGACCGTGGCGTTGTTGGCGGCGATGCCGATTTCCTTGGCCCGCACCAGCAGGTCTTCCATCTCGGCGAAATGGCTGTCCATGGCATCGGTCCGGTCGAGAGCCTTCTTGCTCACCTCGATATAGCGGTCCGAGGAGCTGATCTGCGAGCGGTTCAGGATCACCGGGCGCACCGCCGAAGGCTGGTCGGAGGCGGTGTTGAGTTTTTTGCCGGTGGCGCTCTGCAGGCGCAGGTCGTTGAGGCGGTCGCTGACCCGGTTGATATTGCCCATCAGGCTGCGGTAGGTTGTCGCATCGGTAGCTTTCATGGCTTACCTCTTGAGACTGAGCACGCTGTCCATCAGTTCATCGACGGTGGAGACGAACTTGGCCGAGGCCTCAAACGACCTCTGGTACTTAATGAGGTTGATCATCTCCTCTTCGAGAGAGACGCCGACCTTGGCGTCGCGCAGGTTGTTGAGCTGCATCAGGGAGTCCTCGCTGCCGGAAAGGGCCAGCTGGTTCTGCCGCGACTCCATGCCGACCCGCGAGGCCAGGGTGGAGTAGAACTCGACAAAGGTGTCGCTGCCGTCGATGACCTTGGCCTGGCTGAGGGCGGCGAGATCGAGGGCATTGGAATTGTCGCCGGTCGAACCCGAGCGCCCCGCGGCCACCTGCCGGTAGTCGCTGAGGGCGACGGACAGGGACGAGGCGGCTCCGGTCGGCTGATCGGGCTGAGTGAAAAAGGCGCGGCTGGCGACGCCGTCAAGCCCGGTGCCCCACTGGTGCACCCGGTTGACCTCGGTGGCCAGGCCGTAGGCGAGCTTGTCGATCTCTTCGACAATCCCCGGGATCGTCTCGTCGCGCACCTGCATCAGGCCGCCGAAGGATCCGCCGGTGTTATCGCCGTGGAGAGCGATCTGCTGGCTCCCCATCTGCATGTACACGTTAAGGGTGTCGCCGGAGCGTTCGGTCCCGAGGGTCATCGCCTCGACGTCCTGGATCACCGGGATGCCGCTGGGGAGAAAGAGCGAGACCATGCCGGTTTCGGCCGATTCGACGGAACGGGTGCCCAGCGCGTTGGAGACCTCATTTACCAGGATGTCGCGACGGTCACGGTCGGAAAGGGCGCCCTGGCCGGTCGCCTCGATGGTGGCGATGCGCTGGTTGAGGGAGGTGATTTCTTCGAACCTGGCGTTGAGCTCCTCGACCTGGGTATTCAGATTAATGTCCAGGTTCTGACGCAGCCCGTTCAGCTCGTCGACGGTCTGGGCAAAGGCCTGGCCGAGACTTTCGCCGCTGGCCATCACCACGTCGCGGGCCACCCGGCTGCCGGGGTCGGCGCTGAGCTCCTGCCACGAACCGAAGAACTGGTCTATTTCACCGGCGAGGCTGTTCTCTGAAATATCGATAATGCGCTCGAGCTCGGACAGGGGCGCCGCCTTGGCCTCCCCTTCGCCGAGTCCGGCGTTTTTTTCTTCGATCTGGCGGGAAATAAAGGCGTCGTGCTCGCGGCCGACCTGGTCGATCTGCACGCCGCGGCCGACCGCGAAACCCTTCATGTTGAGCGAGGGGAAATCGCCGAAGACGGGAACCTGGCGGGAATAGCCGGGGGTGTTGACATTGGAGATGTTGTTGCCGGTAACCTCCAGCGCCTTCTGCCCGGTGAGCATGGCGCTCTTGCCGATGTTCAATGCGCTGTTGATACCACTCATCTCACGCCCTCCCGGCCAGAACCATGCCGCTGCTGCCGGTATTGACCATACTGCCGCCGGCGCCGTAAGCGGTCTGGGTGACCTGTCCGTTTAAAAAGGTCATGCTCTCGCGCACGAACCGCAAGGTCGACCAGAAAAGGTAGGCGTTGCGACGGTTTTCGGTGCGGATCGTTTCTGCCAGAGCCCTCACCTCGTCCGTGGCCTCTTCGACCCCTTCAAGGCTGAACAATAGCTCTTCCTTGGCACGGGTGACCAGCGTCAGACTCTCCATATCGAAGGCCTTGGCGCACTCCCGCTCCTTGAGGATGAGCTCGTGCAGTTGCTGCAGCTGTGAGTAAAGCTCCCGGGCAGCCATGATCAGCTCTCCTCGGCGATGAACTTCACCAGGCTCTCGGCCACCTTGTTCAGGTCGGGACGGTAGGAACCGTCGGCCACTTGCGCCTTCAGGGCGGCGATCTTCTGGGCCCGCTCGGTGTCGGGGGCCGCGGAAGCCTCTTTGGCCTTGTTGACCTCCTGCAGAACGGAGGAGAAGTTAACGCGATCGGCAGGCGCCGTGCCCGATTCCGCCTTGGCTTCCTCGGTTTTGCGCGGTTTTTGCGGCCCGCCGATGGGCCCGATACCTTTTCCGAAAATAATCTGGTCTGTCATGGCATTCACCTTTTCCCATTTGATTTTTACCGGGTCGTCCTGGGAAGAAACCGCCCCGGCAAAGCCCTGGGTCCCTCCTGTTAGCTTTCCCTGGGTTTCTTTTCGACCGACAGGAAATATATCTTTAGAAAAAAATTCGAAGAAGGAGAAAAAAACTTAAACCTTCAGATTGAAGGGTTTTGCTCTTGCCTGGGGTAAAACCAAAGACGAAAACAGCGATGTAGGATGCGGTTGGTTCCTCACCGACTTCCTACGTCTCCTGTAGGAGCGAATTCATTCGCGATCAAACGGCCGACAAAACCATCGCGGTTGAAACCGCTCCCACAAAGGCCGGGTCAAGGCCCCTGCCCCTCTACAAAACGAAAGCCCTCGACAACCGGGTTGCGAGGGCCTCTGCAGGGGATGTATCCGGCACTATTTCGATTCGCCGTCGTCCCCGGGCTGAAGCTGGAGCTGGCGGAAAAGAGCCTCGCCGAGGCCGATCCCGCCCTGGCTGGCCGCCGACTTGGCGACCTCGGCATCCATCATGTCCTGAAAGGCGTTCTCGCTCATCCCTTTTTTGAACAGCCCGCCGTCGGGGACGGTGGAGCGCATGGCCTTGAACATGGTCTGGATGAAAATCGCCTCGAACTGCTGGCTGGTTTCGCGCACCGCCTCGGGGTCGTTTTTGGCCCCCTTGTCCGGTGCCGTCGCCTTGGGAGTCTGCTGCATCAACAGGCTCGGGTCGATATTGCGTAATTTCATGTCTGTATCCTTTTTTAAGACCTGCCACTCGCCCGCTCATTTCATTCGCTAGAGAGCACAGAGATCGCAGAGAAAATCAAACATGCGCCTTTTATCCTGGCTGTTCTCTGTGACCTCTGCGTGCTCGAGAGAGCGTAGCGAACGGGCGAGAGGCAGGTTTAAAGAATAACCAGCTCGGCCTGCAGGGCCCCGGC
>CALZIC010000225.1 GCA_945787285.1 uncultured Desulfuromonadales bacterium | reverse complement strand
CTATGCCGAGACTGAGCTCCTGATTAAAGGCGCGCATGCGCACGAACCCTTCCCCCCCGGCCTTGCGCAGGCGCGACTCGAACTCGGCTGAAAGATCGACTTCGCGGATCTGCGGAGTCAAAAAGTCCGGGACTTGGGAGAAGATCCCGCAGAGCTGGTCGCCGCTGTAACGCATGAGCTCCAGCTCCCAAGCCGACTTGACCGATCTCAGCTCCCGGTTGACCGAGGAGATATCGACGAACTCCACTGAAGGCAGAAGCTTTGCGTAGTAGTTGAACTGCTGCACCGGCAAAACGTCGAAGGTCAGGCCGATGCTGCAGGAGGGGGAGCCGAGAGCCGAGGCAAACTCCTTGCCGCCGGGAAAGGGGCGGATCTCGGCGACACAGGCCTCCTTAAGTGCCCGCGAGAAGCTCTTGCGCACCAGGAGCAGGGGCTCGCCTTTTGCCGGGACCCAGAGGACAGAAGTCTGCCGGGTGCCGGCGTAGTAATAAACATCGATGGGGTATACTAGCAGGGCGCCGCCAATTTCTTTCGCCCGCAGCTTCTGCTGAAGGCGCGCGATCCTCTCCCCGCATTCCTTTTTCATAGCCATATCGGCTCTCCCTATATTCAATTCGGTCAATTCTATTACTTCAGTTCAGCCGCGAAAGGAAAAAGATTTCATTCAATTCACCAACCGTTCGCTATGCTCACTCGAGAGCACAGAGGGCACAGAGAAGTTCCAAAAGGTTTTCTCTGCGCACTCTGTGGCTAAAAATACAGGCTACATGTTGCGCCGGTACTGGCCGCCGACCTCATAGAGGGCGCTGCTGACCTGGCCTAGAGAGGCGTACTTAACCGTATTCATCAGTTCGGCAAAAATGTTTTCGCCGGACTCGGCCACCTCCTGCAGGCGCTTGAACGCCTCGGTGCACTGCTCCCTGTTCTGCTCTTGGAAGGCGCGAAGATTGGTGATCTGCGAGGTCTTCTCCTCCTTGGAGGCGCGGGCCAGTTCGCCAGGAATAGCATAGCCCTCATCGGCGTTGGGATTGAGATAGGTGTTGACGCCGATGATTGGCATCTCTCCCGAGTGCTTCTGGTGCTCGTAGAGCATCGACTCTTCCTGGATCTTGGTTCTCTGGTACTGGGTCTCCATGGCGCCGAGGACCCCGCCGCGCTCGTTGATGCGGTCGAAGTCCTTCATGACCGCCTCCTCGACCAGATCGGTGAGCTCGTCGATGATGAAAGAGCCCTGCAGGGGGTTCTCGTTCTTGGCCAGGCCCAGCTCCTTGGTGATGATCATCTGGATCGCCATGGCGCGGCGCACCGACTCCTCGGTGGGGGTGGTGACCGCCTCGTCGTAGGCGTTGGTGTGCAAGGAGTTGCAGTTGTCGTAGATCGCCATAAGCGCCTGCAAGGTGGTGCGGATGTCGTTGAAGTTCATCTCCTGAGCATGCAGGGAGCGGCCTGAGGTCTGGGTGTGGTACTTGAGCATCTGGCTGCGGGCGTTGGCGCCGTACTTGTTCTTCATCACCACGGCCCAGATGCGCCGCGCCACGCGGCCGAGGACCGTATACTCGGGGTCGAGGCCGTTGCTGAAGAAGTAGGAGAGGTTGGGGGCGAAGTCGTCGATGTGCATGCCGCGAGAGAGATAGTACTCGACGTAGGTGAAACCGTTGGAGAGGGTCAAGGCGAGCTGGCTGATCGGATTGGCCCCGGCCTCGGCGATGTGGTAGCCGCTGATGGAGACCGAGTAGTAGTTGCGCACCTTCTGGTCGATGAAGTACTGCTGGATGTCCCCCATCATCTTGAGGGCGAACTCGGTGGAGAAGATGCAGGTGTTCTGCCCCTGGTCTTCCTTGAGGATGTCGGCCTGGACGGTTCCGCGCACCGTCTGGAGGGTGCAGGAGCGGATTTCCTCGAGCTCCTCCGCCGAGGCCTTACGCCCCTTCTCCTTCTCGAACTTCTCGACCTGCTGCCTGATGGCGGTGTTGAAGAACATCGCCAGCATGATCGGCGCCGGGCCGTTGACGGTCATCGAAACGCTGGTCATCGGGTCGCACAGGTCGAAGCCGGCGAAAAGCTTGTCCATGTCGGTCTGGGTGCAGACCGAGACTCCGCTCTCGCCGATCTTGCCATAGATGTCGGGGCGCTCGTCGGGATCCTCGCCGTAGAGGGTCACGCTGTCAAAGGCGGTGGAGAGACGCTTGGCCGGATCATTCTCTGTCAGGAAGTGGAAGCGGCGGTTGGTGCGCTCAGGAGTCCCCTCGCCGGCGAACTGCCGCTTGGGGTCCTCAGCGGTGCGCTTGAAGGGGAAGAGCCCGGCGGTGTAGGGGAAAAAGCCCGGCAGGTTCTCCTTGCGGGTCCACTTAACGATCTCGCCCCAGTCGGCGTAGTCCGGGACGCAGACCTTGGGAATGACCGTGCCGGAGAGGGAGGTAGTGGTCGTCTCGTTGCGGATTTCCTTATCCCTGACCTTGGTCACCATCACCGGCTCACGGTAACGCTTTTTCAGCTCCGGCCACACAGCCAGGGTCTTTCTGGTTTCGGGGGTCAGTTTTTCCTCGGTCGTCTCGATGAGCGGGGAAAGCGATGCGGCCAACATCTCCTGCTGGTCGTCGACACAGCTCGAAGCGGCCGCGGCTCCGACGGCGCGCGGGTGGCGCTGCAACAGGTCGCAGGTCCCCTTAAGCTGGAACAGCTCCCGCGCCGCCTGGCTCTGCTCTTCGGTTTCCCTGCGATAATCGCGCACCGTGCGGGTGATCTCAGAAAGGTAGCCGGCCTGCTCGGGGGGGATGATGTGATGGCGGCGGCTCTCGCGGTCCCCGATCTCCAGGGAAGACTCCCAGCCCGCCCCCTTCTTCTCATTGATCTTGTCAACCAGCGCACGATAGAGGACGTTGGTCCCGGGGTCGTTGAACTTGCTTGCGATGGTTCCGTAGACCGGAATCGCCTCGTCGGGCGCCTCGAAGAGCTTGCGGTTGCGGCGGACCTGCTTGCGCACGTTAATCAGAGCATCCTCCGAACCCTTCTTCTCCATCTTGTTCAGAGCCACCAAGTCGGCGAAGTCGAGCATGTCGATCTTCTCCAGCTGGGTCGGGGCGCCGAACTCGCTGGTCATCACGTAAAGGGAAACGTCGCAGACATCGACGATACCGGCATCCCCCTGGCCGATGCCGCTGGTCTCGACGATGATGAAATCGAAGGCCGCCGCCTTGAGAACGTCGAGGGCCTCGTGGATCGCCGCCGACAGCTCGCTGCGCGAGTCGCGGGTGGCCAGCGAGCGCATGTAGACCCGGGGGGTGTCGATGGCGTTCATTCGGATGCGGTCGCCAAGGAGCGCGCCGCCGGTGCGCCGGCGGGTCGGGTCGACCGAAAGAATCGCCAGGTGCTTATCGGGAAAATCGCGCAGAAAACGCCGCACCAGCTCGTCGGTCAGCGAACTCTTGCCCGCCCCCCCGGTACCGGTCATCCCCAGCACCGGCACGGCCGAGGCCTTCTGCCGAAGCTGCGCCTGCACCTCCTTGAACTGAGCAGTTTTCTCCTCCAGGGAGAGCTCTACCAAGGTGATCATTCGGGCCACCGCCCGATGGTCCCTCTCGCCCACCCTGGCCAGATCCTCTTCGATCTGACGGGGGGTGGGGAAATCGCAGGCCTGGAGCTTGAAGTTAATCATCCCCTGAAGTCCCATCTTACGGCCGTCTTCGGGGGAGAAGATCCGGCAGATGCCGTAGTCGTGGAGTTCCTCGATCTCCGAGGGGATGATGACCCCGCCGCCGCCACCGAAGATCTTGATGTGGCCCGCACCGCGCTCCTGCAGCAGATCGTAGATGTACTTGAAGAACTCCACGTGCCCGCCCTGGTAGGAGCTGACGGCGATCCCCTGAACATCCTCGTGGATGGCAGCAGTGACGATTTCATCGGCACTGCGGTTGTGGCCGAGGTGGACGATCTCCGCCCCCGAGTCCTGCATGATACGGCGCATGATATTGATCGACACGTCGTGGCCGTCGTAGAGGCTGGTGGCGGTTACAAAGCGAACCGGGTGTTTCGGTTGGTAGGCTACTACATGCTCTTTGCTGTTCATAACGATGCGTCCTCCCTGTCAACAAGTTGCTGTTTTCGTAAAACCTTTCGCGAAAAGCGAATTTTCCAGAAAAACCTTTTATCCTCAAATGGCGGCCGGGCCGGACCACAGCCCATTCTTTAAAAACAGGGTTTTGATCACTTTCGGAGCTGAAAACTCCTCAATGCGGCATCCGACAAACTACCCGGCAACCACCGACTCTCTTTCACGTTCAGGTAAACATGCCCGCAACACCTGGATATTCGGGAAACCCGCAATCCAGAACGGGGAGTCGACATTTCGGTTGACATTTTCCCAGCGTGAGGACACTATAAAAACAGTTTACGTACATGTCAACCAAAAATAAAACAACTTTATATCAATATTAGAAAAAGTCCTCACATCTGTTAAAATGGGCAAGTATGGGCTATAGACAGGAAAAGCAAAGGATTGACACGGAGGGAGTATTGTTTAAGAATAGTTTCAAATTTAACGTAAAGGAACACCACATGACTTCTGAGACTTCTGAAAATCTCGATGAGGATCTCGTTTCCATCGGCGACATTGCCAAGGACATGGGGTTGACCACCCGCACCCTGCGTTTCTGGGAAGAAGTGGGCATTATCGAATCGTCCCCGCGCCCCGGAGGAGGCAATCGCTACTTTAACGACTACATGGTGCGCCGCATCCGCTGCATTCTCAAACTCAAGGAACTCGGCCTCACCATCAGGGAAATGCAGGACCTCTACAAGGCCTACGGTGATGCCCGGAAAACAGAGGATATGATTCCTAGGCTGATTGAAGTCTTCGACGACCATATCCACAAAATTGACGACAAGATGGCCCAGCTTGGCTCCTTGCGCCGTGATATCGTCGATTACCGGTCTCGCCAGGTAGAAAAAATACAGGTCAGTCAGAAA
>CALZIC010000224.1 GCA_945787285.1 uncultured Desulfuromonadales bacterium | reverse complement strand
TCCTCACCGCTCCGGGCAAAGGGGACATCCCCAACATCGTCTACGGCGTCAACAACGAGCTGATCGACCAGAAAGAGCAGATCCTTTCGGCCGCCAGCTGCACCACCAACGCCATCGTTCCGGTTCTCAAGGCGGTCAACGACCAGTACGGCATCGTGACCGGCCACGTCGAGACCTGCCACTCGTACACCAACGACCAGAACCTGATCGACAACTACCACGACAAGTCGCGTCGCGGCCGTGGGGCCCCCCTCAACATGGTCATCACCGAGACCGGCGCCGCTAAGGCCGTCGCCAAGGCGCTGCCCGAGCTGGCAGGCAAGCTCACCGGCAACGCCATCCGCGTGCCGACCCCCAACGTCTCGCTGGCGATTCTCAACCTGACCCTGGAGAAAGAGACCTCGGTCAAGGAAATGAACAACTACCTGCGCGACATCTCCCTCGATTCGCCCCTGCAGGAGCAGATCGACTACACCAATTCGCCGTGGTCGACTCGCTGGCCACCATCGTCGAAGGGAACCGCTGCGTTCTCTACGTCTGGTACGACAACGAATTCGGCTACAGCTGCCAGGTGGTCCGCATGATGGACAGCCTCGCCGGGCTCGAACTGCCCAGCCTCCCCTGCTGACCGGCGGGCGGACATAACAAGGGCAACAAAACCGGGGCAAAAGCCCCGGTTTTGTTTTTATCTGCCTCTATGTTTTTACCAAAAAGAAAGGCCGATCCATTATGGATCGGCCTTTCTTTTTTATTCGTCATTCGGCGTGGGATCAGTCCCTGCGCATCAGCCGCATTTTCTTGCGGAGTCGACGCTGGGCTTCCTTCTCCTTGCGCTTGCGCTTGACGCTGGGCTTTTCGTAAAACAGTCCCTCCTGCTGCAGCTTACGCTTGAGCACGCGGATGGCCTTTTCGACGTTGTTGTCGACGACCTGGATTTCCATGGAACAATCACCTCGCTTTCACATCTATATTGATTGCCCCGTCACCTTGCGGTGCCAAGACAAAGAGAGAACCTAGTACATTCCCCCCCCAAAGGCAAGACATTTCTGCCCCCGGGGAATTTATCGCAGGGCAAAGAGATGGACGGGAATACCGCCGTTATGCAGCAGGGCCTTTTTCCGCAGGGCGTATCCGGTTTGTTTCGCCAGGCGCTCGTCAGGACACACAAGGGCCCCCTGCCACCCCTTGCAGCCCTCGCGCAGCAGGGCGCCGAAGCGCTGGTAGAGGGGGAAGAGATCCTCGTTTTTGCCGACCCTTTTGCCGTAGGGGGGGTTGCACACCAGCAGCCCGTCAGCCCCCTCGGGAGCGAACTGCCCCAACTCCTTATGGTGGAAGGACACCAACTCCCCGACCCCGGCCCTGTCGGCGTTGCGCCGCGCGGCCTCAACGGCCTCGATATCCGCATCGGCGCCGCTGAGGGTAAGGGTCGCCGGGCTCAGCTCCTGCTTCTTTGCCTCGGCGGCCAGAGCATCCCACAGTCCCTGCCGGTACCCCGGCCAGAGCCGGAAGGCAAAATCCCGGTCGAGGCCCGGGGCCCTGCGAAGGGCGATCTGCGCCGCTTCGATGACAAAGGACCCCGACCCGCACATGGGATCGAACAGCGGCACCGTGCCGTCCCAGTCCATCAGCTTGAGAATGCCGGCGGCCAGGGTTTCCCGCAAGGGGGCGTGGGCCGTTTCGGTCCGGTACCCCCGCCGATGCAGGATCTCCCCTGAACTGTCGACGGACAGGAGACAGCGGTCGTTTTCGAAGCGGGCCAGCACCGTCTGCTCCTCCCCCGCGGCCGGGGGCGTCTCCCTCCCCAGGGCCCGGTCGACAGCCGCCACGATCGATTCGGCAATGCGCCCGGTGTGGTTGAGCCGGGAATGATGGCTGACAGCCTTCACCCGCACCCGGGTTTCGGGGCGCACAAACCGCCCCCAGGGGAGCTTGACGCTCTTGCGAAACAGGTCGGGGAAATCCCGGGATTTAATTTCGCCGACCCGCACCAGCACCCGACTGGCGGTTCGGAGCCACAAGTTGGCCAGGTAGAGTTCCCGCAGGCCCCCTTCGAACTCGATGCCGCCGGGGACAATCCGCAGCTCCGCCGAGGTCAATTCGGCCAGTTCCACGGCGCAGACCTGCTCCAACCCCGGAGCGACGACAACAAACAGGGTTTCAGACCATTTTTTCAACTCAACCTCCGGATAATCAATGCGGGTCGTTTTCGATGCGGGGGCCAAAAAACCGGATTAAATCCCAACCACTTGGCCAAATTTGATAAACTTAGTGGGTAGACTATCCAAAGGGAGAGGTGCCCGCTCATGGATTTCACCACGCGCAACATAGACTGGGACTACCTGCTAGAGCGCCTTGAGCATATGCTCGATCTTGGCGAAGAGTACCTGACCCGCAAGCTTGAAGAATATCAGATCGACCCGCTGGCCTTTCAGGACTGCCTCGCCTTTCGCTGGATACAGGACGGCGATTCGGGGTACCTGGCCGAGGTGCACCACCCCGACATCCCCTACCACGAGGATCTGCTCGGCATCGACCGGGCCCTTGAGCGGTTGAAGCGCAACACCCTTCAGTTTGTCCGCGGCGTGCCGGCCAACAACGTTCTGCTCTGGGGCGCCAGGGGCAATGGAAAGTCATCGGCGATCAAGGGGCTGCTGAGGGAATTCGGCCCCCAGGGCCTGCGACTGGTCGAGGTGCAGAGGGACGACCTCTTCCAGCTGCCGAACATCGCCGCCGCCCTTCGCGACCTTCCGTTCCGGTTTGTTCTTTTCTGCAGCGGCCTGACATTCGACGCATCGGAAAACGAACACCGCGAACTTAAGAACCTGCTCGAAGGGGGGATCGAGTCCCGTCCCGACAACATCCTGGTCTACGCCACCGGCAACCAGAGCCAACCGGCTGCCGAGCCTTTGGACAAAAACGATGAACCGGGCGAGATCCTCACGCAAGGGGCGATGGCGGATACGCCTGCGCTGTTCGACCTGTTCGGGATCATCCTGCCGTTTTACCCGATGAACGAGCAGACCTACCTGGCCGTTGTCACCCACCTCGCCGCCCACCGTGACCTCGCAATGGACGAGTCGGACCTCGAGGCCGAGGCCCTGCGGTGGTCGCGGGAACGGAGAATGCATTGCGGCCGGGTGGCCCGTCAGTTCGTGGATGACCTCTCCGGGCGCCTCGCCGTTGAAGCCGGTTCGCCCGGTCAGCCCGCATCAAAAGATTAGGCTCCGGCGGCTATCCTTTGCATAATCCCGCCTCTACGCGCCATTCGCAGCGGGGCATGGAACAATTTACCGAAACCCTAACCCTCCGGTCCCCGGCATAGGCTGCGGGTCGCCGGCTCTTGCAGGCAGCATGACATATTCCAGGTACTTCAAAGCGGGGCAGAAGGTCGTCATCAAAGCCCTCCCCGAGGAATCCCCCCAGAAGCGGGTCGATTCGCTGAGCGCCATTCTCAGCGACCTGGGAGCCGGTTTTTTCGACCTGGAATTTCCCTACCGCGCCGACGCCGGGGAGGGGTTCCCCTTCCCCCCTGGAATACCGTTCGAGATTCTTTCCGAGGCATTCGGCCTCGGCCTAAGGTTGAACTGCCGCCTCACCAGTCAGAGCGGCGACAACAGCATCCGCGTCGAACCGACCGGCGACCTGCAGGTCTTCCAGCGCCGACTCCACCCCCGCATCGACAAGACGCTCGGCTTTCGCTACACCAAGGGGCGCGGAACCCTGAAGACCTTCCATGAGCAGTGGGAAAAAAACATCCACATCCTGCAGAGCGGCCAGGGCCTGTCCAAGCTCGGCAACTTTCCCAAACGCCTGGTCAATCTCAGCGTCGGTGGACTGCGTTTCGACATCCGGAACCCGGTCGAGGAGGCCGACATCTGCCTGGTCCTCCTTGACCTGGGGGAAGCTCCGCCGCCGATATGCACCCTGGCCGAAGTCGTCTGGCTGCGCGAAACGGAGACCGAAGACCGCTTTACCGCCGGCATGAGGTTCATTTCGATCCTCGAAGAGGACCAGAAACGCATCGAACGCTTCATCCGAAACAATGCCCCGCCACTGAGCAAGTGACCCGTGCGGTTAATCGTGACCTCTAATTCCGGCCCTTTTGGCCGCTGCCTTCGTTGCCCCTCCTTGACTTAACGCAAGGCTAGGCCTGCGTCGGAGACGCCTTGACAGCAACCAAAATGTCTCAGAATTAATTGACACGATTAACCAAACGGCACACTAGCCTGAACCGGTCAATGATTAGCAGGAATCCCTGACATGCTCCCAGGCAACCGATACGGTCTCGGGAAAAGGGACCGGCGCCTGCTCGGTGCCGGGGAAGACCCCGCCCTGGACCAGGCGGCTTAAAAATTCGCGCCGCGGTATCTCCCTTGCTCCAAGCGAAGCCAGGTGGTCGTTGGGCACCTGGCAGTCGATCAGCTCGAAATCCCGCTGCCGCAAATGACCGACCAGGGCGACCAGGGCGACTTTTGAGGCATCGGTCGCCCGGTGAAACATCGATTCGCCGAAAAAACACCTCCCCAGGCATATTCCGTACAGCCCGCCGACCAGCGCCTCTCCCTGCCAGCATTCGACCGAATGGGCAAAACCGAGCCGATGCAGGCTCCCATAGGCGGCGCGCATCTCCTCGGTAATCCAGGTCCCCGCAGCCCCTCCCCGGGGTGTTTCGGCGCAGCTGGCAAGGACCTCGTCGAAGGCCCGGTTGAAGCTGACTGAATAGGTCCCCTTGCGGAGGGTTTTCGCCAGACTGCGGGAAATTTTCAGGCCATCGAGTTCGAGAATGCAGCGGGGGTCGGGCGACCACCAGAGGGTCGGTTCGCCGGCGTTGTACCAGGGGAAAATCCCCATGGAATAGGCGAGCAGAAGACGCGGGACGGAGAGATCTCCCCCCACCGCCAGCAGCCCTTCGGGCTCGGCGGCCTCGGGGGAAGGAAAGACGGGTTCATCGATAAGCTGGTAGACAGGCACAGGCAACCCCCTGCAGAACAGACAGACGGATCGGGCGCCATTAGCCTTTCCTGAATCCGTGAGCTGGTTGGCGTATTGCGGATGTCGCAAGGTGACAAGTGAAGGGTGAGGGGTGAGGCGTCATCCAAATCAAAAACAATGCGTTGCGCTTTTACTCCTTACTCCTTACTCCTTACTCCTTACTCCTCACACCTTACGCCTCACTCCTTACAGATTCGGGGTAATTGAAGGTAAGGGAGCCCCTGCTCATGCCGACTCGCACCTCGCCGCCACCGGCGAGCTGTCCGAACAGGATTTCGCTGGCGATCACGTCGCTGATCTCCGACTGGATCAAGCGGGCCAGGGGGCGGGCCCCGTAGAGAGGGTCGTACCCTTTGGCGGCCAGATGCGCGCGGGCCTTGGCCGACACGAAGAGAGAGACGTGGTTCGACTTGAGCTGCTCGCGCACCTGGTTGAGGAACTTGTCGACGACTTTGATCATCACCTTTTCATCGAGCGAGGCAAAAGAGATAACCGCATCGAGCCGGTTGCGGAATTCGGGCGAAAAGGCCTTCTCTACCGCCTTGCCTGCTCCGCTGCGGCTGGGGCTGCCGAAGCCGATGGGGTTGGCACTCATCTCGCGGGCCCCGGCGTTGGAGGTCATGATCAGCACCACGTTGCGGAAGTCGGCCTTCTTGCCGTTGTTGTCGGTGAGCGAGCCGTGGTCCATGACCTGCAGCAGGATGTTGAACAGATCGGGATGGGCCTTTTCGATTTCATCGAGCAGCAGCACGGCGTAGGGGTTCTTGACGATGGCGTCGGTCAGCAGCCCCCCCTGGTCAAAACCGACATACCCCGGAGGGGCGCCGATCAGCCGGGC
>CALZIC010000223.1 GCA_945787285.1 uncultured Desulfuromonadales bacterium | reverse complement strand
TGCCCCAGCCACACTTTGAGCCTCTCCATCCCCTCGTCAAACGAGACCTGGGGATCGTAGCCGAAATCCCTGCGGGCGGCGCTGAGGTCGAACCAGTGGGCGGTGGAGAGCTCTTTGGCGACAAAGCGAGTCATGCGCGGCTCGCCTTTGAGCTTGAGCAGGGTGTAGACCTTCTCCAGCACACTGCCGATACCGTAGGCCAGTTTGGCGGGTATGTGACCGGTAACCGGCGCTACGCCCCCTGCGGCGAGGATGCGGTCGACGATATCCCATACCGGCAGCGGCTCCCCCTGGGAGAGGAAGTAGGCCTTGCCGGCCACGGCTGAAAAGATATCGAGGTTATCGGCGGCCTGCAGGTGGGCCTCGGCGGCGTTGTCGATGTAGATGGTATCGACCAGGCACGGCCTGTTGCCAATCTTGCGCAGCGCCCCCTTGCTGCCCCGCTCGAGAATACGCGGAACCAGGTGGTTGTCCTCCGGCCCCCATATCAGGTGGGGGCGCAGCGCCACGGTCGCCAGACTCTCGCCGTTGGCCGAGAGGACCAGCAGCTCGGCCTCGGCCTTGGTACGGGGATAGTGCGATTCGAAATGATCGGGATAGGGGACCGACTCATCGACCCCTTCCATGTCGCTGCCGTCGAAAACGACGCTCGGCGAACTGGTATAAACCAGCCGGCGGATACCGTGGGTGCTGCAGGCCTCGAGGATATTGCGGGTGCCGACCACGTTGGCCTGGTAGAACTCCTGGTACGGTCCCCAAACCCCGGCCTTGGCGGCGACGTGAAAGACGATATCGCACCCCTCGGCGGCCTGGGATACGGCGTCGGTATCGGAGAGCTCCCCGCGCCAGTGCTCCACCCCCAAGGCGGATAATTCGGGGTACTCGCTGCGGGAGAAGGAGCGGACCTCATCGCCCCGCGCCCGCAGCAGACGGACGATGGCCTTGCCGAGAAACCCGCCGCCACCGGTCACCAGGGCCTTCATTTGAGCTCCTTTTCGGCCCATACCGCGAGCTTCTCGCGGAAGATCTTGGCGTTGTGGCGGATATCGACGGGAAAGGCCGGGTGAAAGAGAATGTGGCGGATGCCCTCGGTTATCGCAAAATTGCCGCCGATCTCAAGCAGTTCCTCGCGGATGCGGTTCTGCTCCCCTTTGCCGGTCCCGGGCTCGAGCTCCACGCAGAGAACCGGACGCTGGCTCCGCGGCGCACCGACCCCGACCAGGGCGGTGCGGAACACCTGCGGGTGGGTGTTGAAGACCGCCTCGCAGGGGATGGTGAACAGGGTGCCGTCTGCGCCGATAACCCGGTGCGACTTGCGGCCGCAGAACCAGATGCGCCCCTGCGCGTCGCGGTAGCCGAGATCCCCCATGCGGTGGAAGAGGCCGCCATTCAGGTCGGCGATCTTGGCGAGGGCCGTCGAGTCGTCGCGGTTGAAGTAGCTGCGGGTGACCTGCGGCCCCTTGACCACCACTTCGCCGATTTCGCCGTCGGCGAGCCTGAGCTCGTCGCTCCAGGCGGCGATCGGCGCGTCACTGATGGCGATGATGTGCAGCTCGATTCCCTCCACCGGCCTGCCAACGCAGACCCCTTTGCCCTTATCGGTCAAGTGACGGGTTTCTGAAAGGATTTCCTTGCTGCCGACCGAGCAGACCGGCAGCGACTCGGTCGCGCCGTAGGGGGTGAAGATCTCGGCCTGTTCATCGAGCATGGAGGAAAAACGCTCGAGCACCTGCGCCGGAACCGGCGCCCCGGCGGAGATCGCCCGTTTGAGGCTCGGCAGCACGATCCCCTTTTGCTGCCCATAGAGGCTCAGCCGGTTAATCAGGGCCGGGGAGCCGAACATGTTGGTGATACCGAAATTCTCGATCGCCTGGATGATTTTTTCGGGGTCGACCGAGGCCGGGCGGGTGAAGTCCATCTCGGGGATGATCGAGGTCATTCCCAGGGCCGGGGCGAACAGGGCGAAGAGGGGGAAGGTCGGCAGGTCGATTTCGCCCGGACGGATGTCGTAGAGGCTTCTCAGGCTCTCGACCTGGGCGCAGAAATTGCCATGGGAGTAGACGGCCCCCTTGGGGACCCCGGTGCTGCCGCTGGTGAAGAGGATCGCCGCAGTCTCATCGGCGCCGGTCTCGGCCATGGCGTAGGAGCGCTCGGCCGGAACCTCTGCGACGATCTCCTGCAGGGTCTTTCCTCCCCAGCCGAGGCGGGGGCCGACGGTGAGCAGGATATTGACCGACTCCTTGCCCCAGCCCAGCACCAGCCGGGCGAGGTGCGCCTGGGGGATGCCAATAAAGGCCTCGGGGGCCGCCTCGGCGAGGCAGGTCTTGAGATTTTTCACCCCCATCCCCGGATCGATGAGCACCGGCACCGCGCCGATTTTGAACAGGGCGAAGGTGAGGGCGAAGAACTCCAGGGAGGGGCGCACCATCAGAGCCGTGCGCACTCCGCGCTTAACGCCGATCGACTCGAGGGCGCAGGCGATGCGGCCGCTCTCGCGGTCGAGCTGGCCGAAGGTGTAGTGGGTGTAGCGGATGCGGCCGCCCCGGTCGCGGCCGTCGGGGAAGAAGACCGCCGGGGCGTGAGGCTGAAGGCGGGCCATTTCGGGGAGGTGTGCCGCGATGTTGGTCAGCGCCTTCTGCTTCATGCCGTCTTTTTCCCGATCGGATTGTTGGCCAGAAAGTTGCGGATGATGGGGATGACCTCAGCGGCGGCGTCCTCAAGAATGTAGTGGCCGCAGTCGGCGAAGGAGTGGACCTCGGCGGCGGGGAAGTGGCGCTTCCATTCGTCGAGAAAGTGGCGGTCGAAGACGAAGTCCTTTTCACCCCAGCAGACCGTCATCGGCAGATCCTTGAAGCGGTGCAGCCCCTCCTCGACCTCGCTGATGATGTCGTAGCCCGGGTCTTGCGGCTTTAAGGGGATGTCCTGCACGAAACGCAGGGTGGCGATGCGGTTGTGCCAGTTGTCGTAGGGGGCGCAGTAGTCGTTGCGCAGCTCGGCCGACATGCGCTTGCGCTTGCAGCCGACCCAGGCGGCGCCGCGAGCAAAGGCGTTGAAGCCCTGGATCAGAAACGGCCCCAACTGGGTGTCGCGACAGAGCCTGAGGGCCAGCGGGAATTTCTTTGCGGCCGGCAGGTGGAAGGCCGCGGTGTTGAGGACCACCAGCCGGGCAATGCGCTCGGGATGACGCGAGGCATAGGCCATGCCGATCATCCCCCCCCAATCATGAACCACCAGGGTGATATTCTCGCGGATATCGAGATGCTCGAGGAGCGCCTCGAGGTCGTCGACCCGCTGCTTGAGGGTGAAGGAATAGTAGGAGTCGACCGGTTTGTCCGACAGGCCGCAGCCGATGTGGTCGGGGACCACGGTGCGGTAGTCACCGCGCAGCTCCCGCACCAGCTCCCGGTAGTAGAAGGACCAGCTCGGGTTGCCGTGGACCATCACCACCGGGTCGCCCTTGCCTTCGTCCAGGTAATGGTACTTGAGGCCGCTGCGGTCGAGAAAATGGCTTTTGAATGGGTAGAATGCTTTCATCACCACTGAATCCCCAGCATCAGGCAGTTAAGCCCGCTGCCGATGCCGAGAAAGCCGACGATGTCGCCGGGGAGCAGAGCGTCGCGCTCCTTGGCGATGGCGGCGGTGATCGGCAGGGAGACGGTCCCCATGTTGCCGAGAAACTCGAAGGTTGAAAAGTCCTTGTCGGGAGCCACCCCGATGGTCTGCAGAATCAGTTTCTGGTGAGCCTCGCCGACCTGGTGGCAGATCACCTTGTCTACCCGGTCAGTGGAGAGTTCGAGCTCTTTCATGAAAGCTTGCCAGGTCCGCTTGCCGAGCTCCACCCCGTGCTTCATGACGGCGACGGCGTCGGTCTCCATGTAGGGGGTATGGTGCTCGGGGGAGTCGGAACGGATTCCCCAGCGGCACAACTCATGGTGCTCCGGTTCAGCGAGGTTGACCCCGCCCAACAGCCGGGGGCGGCGCGAGGGGGTGAAGGAACCATCGGTGAGGAGCACGGCGACCGCCCCGGAGCCGCCGGTGAGAGTGGCAAGCGAGGTGGTGAAGAGCTCGATGGAGGGATTTTCAAGCATGCGCCTGATCATGATCTCGTTGATCTCGCGGGAGCTTTCGCAAGCCACAACCAGCCCGGCGCGGATCTGTCCGAGTTCGATGCGGTTGGCCACGTCGAGCACCCCGTTGAGGACCCCGAGGCAGGCGTTCGATATGTCATAGACGGCGGCGTTGCCATGGATGCCGAGGGCGGAGGCGACCTGACAGGCGGTGGCCGGCTCGAAATGCTCCCGGCAGACCCCGGCGTAGACGACCGCGCCGATATCCTGGGGGGAGATATCCCTTTCGCGGATCGCTTTTTTGGCCGCGGCAATCGCCCCCTGCGAAACCGGGGTGTTCGGTTTCCACCAGCGTCTCTCGCGGATGCCGGTCAGGGCTTCGAGCTGCCCCGGGGCAATGTGCAGGGCATCGTACATCGGCTTGAGCCGGTTTTCGAGCTCGGTGGACGTCACCACGATCGGCGCCAGTTCGTAGCCGACCGACTCTATGTAAACTCTTGAATACCTCATCAATCCTTCACCGTTGTGCTGTTGTGCCTGATAGATTAAAAACCCGACAACCTTTTTTCGGTTATCGGGTTGTAGCATAAATGGGGGTTCAGGAAAAGAAAAAGGGGCATTTCTCCCCTACAACCCCTTTCAGTGCCGCCTTTTTTGGCTCTTGGCTTGTCGGCTAACTGAAAAGCAAAACCCGGGGGTCGCGCCCCCCGACGGCGCCTTACTCTTTTTGCTTGCCCTAAAAGAGTAAGCAGAAAAAGGGCACCCCGCTCCTTGCCCGCCTGCGGCGGGTTCCCTCCGCTACGCAGACGTTTTGAGGGATGGCAAAAACTCGCTTCGCTCGAACAGTTGCCCTCCTCTTTCTCAAAACATCCACTCCGCTGCGGCTGCGTCACAGGGGAAGTAAGGGA
>CALZIC010000222.1 GCA_945787285.1 uncultured Desulfuromonadales bacterium | reverse complement strand
TCCTCAAACAGGACCACAAAGGTGGTCGGATCCTTACTCTTGCTAACCGCTTCAAGATAACCCCACTTGCCTTTGGCGCGAGTGAATTCGGTCAGGGCGAAATAGAGGGCTACGCCTTCAAACAGAAGAGCCAGGCTGAGCACGATGTAGTTGATGTAGGGATTCGCGATCGGTTGCGGATGGAGGATGTGGTGGATGCCCTCATAGAGAGAGACGCCTGAACCGACAGCAAAGATCATCAGCGCAACGACAAAGCTCCAGAAATAAACTTCCTTGCCGTGACCGAAAGGGAAACGTTCGTCCGCCGGTTTTTTGGCTCGGTGCAACCCCAACAGCAACAGCACCTGGTTACCGGTGTCGACAACCGAATGGATCCCCTCCGAGAGCATCGCCGAACTGCCGGTCAGCGTTGCGGCGACAAACTTGGTCACCGCCACCAGGGCGTTGCCGACCAGGGCGGCATAGATGACTTTTTTCGATGAACCGGCCACGCTAAACTCCTTTTCTCAAGCTGGATCGCTACGTAAGCGACAGAAAAAATTTAAAACGGACGAACGCCATACTGAAACAGACTATTCCCCTGTATTCTTCGAACGCCCCTCCTGCGACCGTAATTCGTCGATAGGAACCTGCCGAGAGGTTCATAGCATAGGTCATTTCCTGGCATGGCGCCAGCAGCAATATTTTCAATCGTTTCAACGGGGTGCCACCGTTCAGTCCAGATTCACGAGATCAGGGCGGATAAAGAGAGCATCGAATGCGATTCCGCGCCCTTTCCTTCCCAAGCCTATTGTTTTTTTTGCATTTCTTAAAACCCTCCTGCTATAAATACCCGAACCCCTGATTCAAGCCAAACACTTGCGCATTCTATCCATGCCAATCCTGCTGATCCGGGTTTAATCCCCATAAGTCAAGCCTGCCCATGCAACCACCATGACCACTGGGCTCGATATCATGACGAAGAGAAACCGAACTAGGTCAACCGGCGGAACCAACCTGCCTCGCCGGTGGCTGTGGAGATGACAATGCGAAACCATTACATTCGACTGGCAGAAATCGTTCAGGAAGGAATCAACGAGGATTTTCTCGAGATGTTCCGCGACCCTGGGAACAAACCCAACCTGGATGAGGCCCTGGCCCAGCTGGCCGAGCTGCGCTCCCTTCACCAGGCCCGGGCGACAGAGTTGTGGGCGCAAAAGCGAAAAATCACCCCGGAACTGCGCCGAGCCTCAGCCCTGGCGGATCTGTGCGGCTTTTTCGAAGCCTGCCTCACCGGCGGCGCAGACGAGTTCCGCGACACAGCCCTCGAAGCGCTGCAGACCCTCGGCTGTTCAGGTGATATGGAGATGATCCGGCTCATGGCCCGCAGGTGATATCTCTGCACGAAAAGTTCCGCAAACAGCTCATTTCCAGACTTGCCCGAACCGTTCGGCTATTTCACCTTGTCGAACCTCGCTATTTAACAAGCGGGCAGCCGAAAAGTAGCAGCTTCTCATTTTTTATAAAAAATGAACCGAAAACCTGGAGGGGACTAAGCCAAACAGCCGGGTCGGTGATGACCTGTTAAGCCATGCCATGCAGCCGCCAAACGGAGGGTACATGGCATGGCGACAGCCGATCCGCCGGGGCTCAACGCGCAGGGGACTGCCATCTTACGAACCAGACCAAAAATCCTAACATGTTGAAAAACGACGAAAACATGCGGCAGGCCGAGACACCGAAGATCTCGATTGCAGCAGAAAGGTTGGCATTGTTGTTGCTCTTAAAAGAGTTGTCCAAAGAAAATAAATGGAAAGAAAGAAAGGAAGGGGGCCCGATGAAAGCCCAGGTAGCGTCCCACATTGAAAAACTGGTTTCAAATCATTGCCACAAGGGTCGTGGCACCGTGATGCACCGCCTGGTGCACAGCCTTTTTCACGATTGGATCCCCACCCTGGTCATATTCAGCCTGGTCGCCTGGGGCGCGATGATCATGACGGAACATATCTACCTGGCCAGGCTGTCCCGCTCGGCTGTCCTGGCCAAAGCGAGCAGTTCAATGGAGCCGCTTCAGAAAGAGGTCCATATTCCCGGGATCAGCTTGCCCTTGCATCAGCACTAACCGCCTCCCTGTACCTTCAACGAAAAAGGCCACTTCTCTTTTCAGGATGTGGCCTTTCATGTTGCCCGTCCTATAACGTCCCCCCGCTAAGCGGTCCATCATTTCAGACTCAATGGCCGTGCCCCTCACTTTCCCTTTCTGTCTTGGAAATAATCCAATAAAGGATCCCCAGGACCAGCATTGCGGCAATCAACGCATACTGTGACTGAAGGGCCGCCTCTCCACTTTTCAGTGAAGCCACGAGTATCTTTCGTATGAGTGCCACCATGGCAACGCTGACAAAAACCTTGACCGAAAACTTGGCCCCCTTGAGGTGATCCACCTCCGTATCAACGAGTTCAATAACAACCCAGAGCATCAACAAGCTACCCAGCGTGCCCAGCAGACCTTTTTCGATATTCCCGGTAAATATATGGGTCAGGTCATAGGCAAAAAGGCCCAGCACCATGATCCCCAATGAGACCAGTCCCATCACCAGTACCAGGTTCAACCCATAGGAAAATCGTCTTGCAAAATCGATCAGCTTGTTTTCGGCCTTCTTTGAGAGGAAATAGATGTTCTTTTCCTCCTGGATATAGGAACTGGTAAGAATATCGAGATTCAAATCGAGAATCTTTCCGAGTGCCTGCATCATATCCCTTCTCTCATCCCCCTCGGGGACTTCCTCCAGGATAATCCGGGTGCAGAATTCCCTGACATAACTGATGGAAACATTGACATAATGAGAAGGGAGTTCAACTTTCACATGGGAATACCCAATACCCTCAAGATAATATAAATAATTATTATCAAACGGACCGTTAAACATCCGAAGATACCAATCCTTGATCGCCTCCCGGTGTGTTTTAGTCACCTCATCATTTTTCAGATACCTGGAGGCATTCTTAAACTTCATCGCCTTCAGATAGAAGGCCTCCACAAAGGCGTCGGCCCGCTCTTCCATCAAGGGAGCCAGTTTGCGAAGAACTTTTTCATCCCAGTCTGTGAAATTATAGTTTTCCTTGACCTTATCAATAATCAAAGCGGCCTCTCCTGCATTAAAAAAGAAATCCATACGTCCATTTGGACTATTTTTATAAGACACGGGATGGTCTGTCAGCGGGCGTTTTAGCTGATCTCGGTTCCGGCCGTTCCCGCCACCGCCTCGCCGATGGCTTCGAGGGAGGTGATCACGGCCCGCTTGCCTCCCTCGCGAACGAACTGCACCGCCGCCTCTACCTTGGGCCCCATGGACCCGGCAGCAAACTGTCCCTCGCGCAGCCAGCCTTCGGCCTGCGGTGGGGTCATGTGCCGCAGAAAGCGCTGCGCGGGCCGGCCGAAATCGAGCGCCGCCCCCTCAACGTCGGTGGCAATGACCAGCACGTCCGCCCCGACCTCGGTCCCCAGCCTGGCGCTGGCCAGATCCTTGTCGATGACCGCGTCCACGCCATGAAAACTTCGCCCCTCCCGAGTCACCGGGATGCCCCCGCCTCCACAGCAGATGACGATAAAATCAAGCTCTACCAGTTTGCGGATCTCCCGTTTTTCGACAATGGTCACCGGCTTGGGCGAAGCCACGACCCGCCGGTAGCCGCCGGCGGTCTTGACCACGGGCCAGGGCAGCGAAGCTGCGGCGTCCCCGGGATAGGTCGGCCCCACCGGTTTTGAGGGTCTCTTAAAGGCCGGGTCGCTCTCGGCCACTACCACATAGCTGATCAGGCTGACAAGGTTTTTTCCAGCCTCCTCTCCCGACTTCATGAACTCGCTGTCCAGGGTCGACTCGATCATGTAGCCAAGCTGCCCCTGGGTCTGGGCCACCAGAATCTCCAGGGGCAACCGGGGAACCTCGCTGCAGCTCTCCTGCTGCAGCAACAGGTTGCCGACCTGAGGGCCATTGCCGTGGGTGATCACAATGCGGTAGTCCCTCGACAGCCGGGCGACCTGCTGCATCGGCACCTGAAGGTTGGCGAACTGCTCTTCGATGGTTCCGGCCTGGCCCTTGCGGATCAGGGCGTTTCCCCCCAAGGCGATAACCAGAAGCTCCGGCTCGCGCTTCTTGTTCATCCGGCCCCACTTTCCAGCGGAGCCAGACGCGCCTTTAGAACTTGGGCCAGCGTCGGTTCACCATGATCGTGGTAGCTGTAACGGATCCTGAGGCTCGGCTTGTCGATGCGGATCAACCGCCTCAGATCGATGGGAGTGGCCAGCAGAACCAGGTCGCAGTCGGCACCGGCGATGGTTTCTTCAAGATCGGCAACCTGCCCCGCCGAATACCCCATCGCCGGCAATACCCGCTGCAGATGCGGATAACGCTGGTAGGTTTCGCGAATGGAACCGCAGGCAGTGGGGCGCGGATCAACGATCTGCGCCGCGCCATGCTCCCTGGCGGCCACCACGCCTGCCCCAAAGGGCATCTCGCCATGGGTCAGCGTCGGTCCGTCCTCGACCACCAGCACCCGTTTGCCACGGAGGTTCTCGCCCGGCTCCAGTTCCACCTTCGAGTCGGCCAGCAACAGCTGCGCCCCGGGGTTGACCGCTTCGATCTGCTGCCGCACCTGTTCCACCCGCTGCAGTCCGGCGCTGCCGACCTTGCCTATGATGGCGATATCGGCCATGCGCAGGTTGGTCTCCCCAGGGTAATAGAGGGTTTCATGGCCAGCCCGCAGCGGATCGAGCAGGGTGATATGAACATCGGGCCGGTAAAAGGGGGTATCGTTGTTTCCGCCATCCCAGATGATGACCTCGGCCTCGTCTTCGGCCTGCTTCAGAATGGCGGCATAATCGAGCCCAGCGGTTCGTACTCCTCCCGCTCCTCGATGGTGCAGTGATGAAGTTCAAAATCCTCGTAGCGGGAAAAGCGCTGCACCCGCTGCATCCGCAGGTCCCCGTACGGCATGGGGTGGCGCACCACCACGACCTGTTTCCCCATCTCCTGAAGCACCCGGCAGAGATGACGGGTCGTCGGCGACTTGCCGCAGCCGGTACGCACCGCGCAGACCGCCACCACCGGCCGCCGCGAAGCGAGCATGGTGCGCCGCGCCCCGGGAAGGTAGAAGTCGGCACCGCAGGCCTGAACCAGAGAGGCTCGATGCATGAGCTCGACGTGGGAAATATCGCTGTAGGCGAACACCACCTGATCGACCCCCAAGTCGCGAATCAGATCGGGCAGCTGCACCTCGGCAAAAATCGGGATCCCCTCAGGATAGAGCTTTCCGGCCAGTTCCGGTGGGTAGGTTCGGTTTTCGATCAAGGGAATCTGGGCAGCGGTGAAGGCGACCACCCGAACCTCCCGCGAGTCACGGAACAGGGTATTGAAATTGTGAAAATCGCGCCCGGCAGCCCCCATGATAAGCACATTTTTAACCACACCCCCCCCCTTTCGCAGGCAGATTTACCTTAATCTTAACGGACATCGCCAGGGGGACAAGCTCGAGAGGAAAACAACCAAGGGGCTGAGAGGGCGGCGCATAATCGTTGAAATTCCCAGGGTCCGCTGCCGGAAATCCGAAAAAGGCCCTTTGTCCCATAAAAAATGGGGCTTTTCAGGCCCGAACTCAGCCTAACAAAGGCCATTTCTACTATCCATGCGAAAGGCTGGCTTGGTCCGTACCCCGGAGATCGCCCCCGGATTACAGCACGATCTCATCCGGCAGCTCCTCCTCTGGAGCGATCCATTCGTTTTCGAAAAATTCGGCGTCGGTGACCTGCCCCATCTTTCGTTTCAGGTATTTTCCTTCGGCTGATACCGCCAACTCGCCATTCGGCAGATAGATCTCCCCGGTCCCCTCAAAAAACCGCCCATTGTCTTTGGTGATACGGCCAATGGCTTTGAGTTCCATGCCCAGCGGCACCGGTTTTTTGTAGCTCATCTTCAGCTCGAGGGTCACGCCGAAGGTGTTCTGATCATAATGGGACATGATCGCCCGCCCGATAACTTCATCCAGAATGGCCGCTGATATGCCGCCGTGGGTCATATTCGGATAACTCTGGTGCTCTTTGATCGGGTGGAACAGGCCGATCACTTCGTTTTCCGTGGTTTCGTAGAATCTGGTCTTCAACCCGAACTTGTTATCGATGCCGCAGACCAGGCAATTCCGGGAGACGTTCTGGTGATTTTTGATTTTGTAGTTCATGTTTTTTCCTGTCTATGGGCATGGTGGGCATCCCTTTCCCGAGTTTCCGAACGGAAACTATCTTTCAATGCAGAGCGATCATGCCAGAAGAAGAATACCGAATGCACCCCTGCATTGCAAAAGCAGAAATTCCAAGCACTGCCATTGGGCTTTGCGCTGCCTGTTGAAGGCTTATTCTCCGTGAGCAGATTGTGCAATTCCTGTGCGAAAATTTCATTTCTCAACCTGCGACCACCAGCATTTTACTGGATCGTCTTTCCAAAGCGCTTACATGAGCTATGATTAACAAAACATCCATGGGAGTGAATTACCCCTATGAACAAAAGTTTTCACGCCAAAATAAGTTCCGGCTGGATTTCAGAAACCGTGGCCGGCATTCCCCTTTCGGCAATAAAAAAGATGGCCATGCTGAGCGCACAGACCGAAGGGGCCCTGTCGCTCGCCTGGGGGCTGCCGTCTTTCCAGACCCCGGCATATATCAGACAAGGAGTTGCTCTAAAGATGGAGTCCGACCCTGAGGCGGGAATGTACACACTGCCAGGCGGACTTAAGGTTCTGCGTGACCTCGTTGCCAGGGTTCACTGCCGGGAGACCGGCGTAACAGTCGATGCCGATGAAAATGTATTGATTACTGCCGGAAACATGGAGGGCCTCAATACCATGTTTCACGTTATTATCGATCCCGGAGACGAAATCATCGTCACCGATCCCGGATTTACCTCCCATCTGAATCAGATAAAGCTTTGCGGTGGAACCCCGGTCTTCTGGCGTCTGAATGAAGACAAGGGATGGAGCCTCGATACGGAGGGTCTGCCGGCACTCATTACGGCAAGAACGAAGGCCATCGTTCTTGTCTCGCCCTCCAATCCGACGGGAAAGATATTTACCAGGGAGGAACTCCTGGTGGTCGGACGGATTGTAAGGAAGTACAACCTGCTGGTTCTGCTCGATGATCCCTATCGTTATTTCACCTATGAAAACAAATCCAAATATTTCAACTTGGCCTCAGATGAGGCATTGGCCGACCATATCGCCTACTTCTTCACCTTTTCCAAATCCTTCGCCATGAGCGGCTGGCGCATCGGCTACATGATTCTACCGGAGCACCTGAAGAAAGAGGCTCTGAAAGTCCACGATGCGACGATGATATGCACCCCGAGAATATCGCAGATCGCCGCGACTGTTGCCTTGGAAGGCAGCATGGCACATCTGGGGGAGTTTGAAGCGATTCTTGCCGCCCGGCGCGAGCTGATCCTGCAACGGTTGGACGGGGTC